>JAUWWP010000028.1 GCA_030616835.1 Deltaproteobacteria bacterium
AAAATGCAAAATGAAGATTGCAAAGTGAAAATTGTAAAATGAAAAATGACCAAATCCCAATTCAATCATTTGCAATTTGCATTTTGCAATTTACAATTCGCCTTCAGGCGGACCGGATATCCGGGATAGGGAACTCTTGAATGATTTTTGAGGTAACTTCTGCAAAGATTAAAGCCGGGGCTATAAATACAATGGTAGCGTTAGTCAGTGTAATAGTCTTCTTTTCTCTGGCCGAGCTGGGACTGCGAGCAGCCGGCTTTCAATTTCACTCCGGGCCAACCTATATGAGGTTTGGCTTTCCTGATCCCAACACACTTTACCAGATTTTTAAGCCTGATCCCGATCTGTTTTGGAGGTTGGTGCCCGGGTTCAACTTCCCCGGAGCAGAGATCGAAGGAGTTAATTCCTTAGGGTTTCGAGGGAGAGAATTCTCGGAGAAAAAAGGGGAGGGCAGCATTCGTCTCGTATGCATGGGGGGTTCAGTGACCTTTGGAGAGAGGGACTCCTATCCTCAAAGCCTCCAGGAACTCCTGGATTCTTTAGTCTCCGGCAGAAGATTTGAGGTGATCAATGCCGGAATTCCTGGCTACAGCTCTTTTCAAGGTCTGAGGCTGTTAAAAACCCGTATCCTGGATCTGGAGCCTGATTTGATTACTGTTCTCTACGGATGGAACGATCATTGGCTGGCCCGGGGATTTTCCGACAAGGAACAGAGACCGGTAGGCAAGAACGTCGCTGAGATCCAGTCATTTCTCGGGCGAGCCCGGATCTACCAGCTCTTAAATAGCATCCATAGTTCAATTAAGGAAGAGTTATATTTTTATCGACGGTCAGTTGCGGGAGAATCAGATCCGAAATATAGAGTATCTTTGGAGGATTATCGAGAGAATTTAAGGGAAATTATTGAATTGGCCAGAGAGAACAGGATCAAGATATTTTTGCTTACCGCACCTTCAGGGGCAACTGAGGGGCAGGTTCCTCCGTATCTGCTGGAGATGAAATTTATTGCCGAGCCGCAGAAGATTATCCCACTTCATCAGAGCTATAATCAGGTGGTCAGAGAGCTGGCCAGAGAAAAACGGGTTCCTCTGGTTGGTCTGGCTCGGGTATTTGAGAAAAGAAAAGATGAGGGGCTTTTCGACGATCCGGCAAAGGAGATTATTCATCCCAATAAAAAGGGGTACCAATTGATTGCTCAGGAGATCTTTGAAGCTATCCGAGGACAGTAGGATGAATATCCTGCTGATGTCTCTCAGAAAAATTTTGATACCAATTGATAAAGAGCTTAAAAAAAACCCGGAGTTCAGTGTTACCCAGGTGGTCAGCTAACATGACAAATTGACATAAAGCTTAGCGCAATGTATAATCTTTACCACTGAGAGAACAAAAAAGGTGATTTAGAGGTAGTGAATATGGAATTTAAAAAAATAGGTGAAAATGTGAAAATATATCCTCTCGCAAAAATTTTGAATCCGGAGGTAATTGCGATTGGTAAAAATGTAATTATCGATGATTTTGTTCTTTTAATGGGCGGAAAGGAAACCCAAATTGGCAATTATGTCCATATTGCATCTTTTTGCAATATTACTGGAGGAGGTAAGTTTATTATGGAAGATTTTTCTGGATTATCTTCTGGTTGTAGAATTTTTACTGGGACTGAAGACTTTTCCGGATCGTCTTTAACGAATCCAACAATACCGCCCGAATTTAGAAATGTAATTAGATCATTTGTTGTAATTAAAAAGCATTCTATTTTAGGAGCTAATGTAGTAGTCTTGCCGGGAGTAACTATTGGAGAGGGTTCAGCCATTGGAGCAAACTCGCTTGTTACGAAGGATTGCGAGCCATGGATGATCTATGTAGGTTCGCCTGCGAAGCTGCTCCGGCCTCGCCCACGAAAGAGAATCTTGGAACTCGAGGCGCAGTTGGGCAGAGATTAAAAATGAAAATCCCCATAGCTAAGCCTTTGTTTGACGAGAGTGAGGAACAGGCGATTCTCGAACCTCTCAGGAGTGGGTGGGTAATGCAGGGACCCAGGGTTCAAGAGTTCGAAAATATAGTAAGTAATTATACAAGAGCTAAATATGCTAAATCGACAAGCTCGGGAACTGCGGCGCTGCACCTATCTTTGTTAGCCTGTGGTATTAATCCGGGAGATGAAGTGATTGTATCTCCTTTTACTTGTGTTGCTACGGTAAATCCTATCGAGTATATCGGAGCTAAGCCGGTATTCGTGGACATTAATCCTGAGACTTTTAACATTGATGTTTCTAAAATAGAGGAGTCAATTACAGAAAATACAAAAGCCATTATCCCCGTTCATATGTTTGGTCTTTGTGCAGATATGAACCCCATTCTGAAGTTAGCAAAGAAATATAAATTAAGAGTTATTGAAGATGCCGTTCTTGCACTTGGAGCCTTTTACAAAGGGAGACACGCAGGATCTCTTGGCGATGCTGGTTGCTTTAGCTTTCATCCCAGAAAGATGATCACAACTGGTGAAGGAGGCATGGTCATCACAAATAATGAAGAGATTGCCCACAACATAGAGATTATGAGAAATTATGGTGCCTCAATCTCTGCTTTGCAACGGCATCAAAGGAAATTTTATGTCCTTCCAGAATACAATGTATTAGGATATAACTATAAGATGACTGATCTCCAGGCCAGTATCGGTGTTAAACAAATGGAAAAACTGGGATTTATTCTTAAAAAAAGAAAGCAGTTGGCGAAGATATACGATCAAGAATTAAAAGATTTGGAGTGGTTAACTATACCTAAGGTACCTAAAGGTTATGCCCATGCCTATAATTCCTATGTTTGCCTGTTCATTCCCATTAAATTGGCAAGAGACAGAATTAATCTGGATCAGCTGCAGTCTATGCACCGAAAGCGTAACGAATTTATGAGAAAACTAGAGGAAAAGGGGATCGCAACTGTCCCCGGAGCTCAAGCTGTGCATACAGTAGGGTATTATAAAAGTAAGTACCGTTTGAGGGAAAGTGAATTCCCGGCTTCACTAATGGCCTGTAAATTAAGCATTACCCTGCCATTATATCCTCAAATGAACCACGAAGAGCAATATTATGTGATCAGTTGCATAAAACATTTTAAAAAAATGTAGATATAACAAAAGGGGAACTTGAATTGAATAGGAGAATAATCATATTAGGAGCGGGCATCACTGGATTGTCGGTAGCATATAAATTGGCAGAAAAAGGAAAGAAGGTAGTAGTGTTAGAAAGGGAACCATGCATAGGAGGACTGGCGGGACATATTGAAAGAAACGGATGTTTTATTGATTATGGTCCCCATACTTTTTTTCTCGATGAGGAGATGCAAGAAGAATTCTATCGGATAATCGATAGGAAAGAAGTAAATACTTTTAAAGCAAACGCTTTGATTAAATATGATGATCAATACTATTCCTATCCCTTAGATGCTATTGATATTTTGATTAAGTCAAGTCCATTTGTGTTGTTTAAATTTTTATTAGATTATATTTTGGCAAAGGCCAAAATGATAACCAAACGACCTATTGATGACTCAGCGGAATCCTGGATTATTAATAGATTTGGTAAGGCTTTGTATAAAATGTATTTTGAAAAATATACCGAGAAAGTATGGGGACTCCATCCAAAGTATATTGCTGCAAGTTTTGTAGAGGAAGGAATTCCACTTTTAAATCTTCGCAAAACTTTTAAAACCAGTATTGTAGAAGCTACCAAACGATTATTAAAAAAAGAGGATACAACAAAGTTCCCATATATTTTTTTAGGGCATTATCCTAAAAAGGGGCCAATGGCTTATTTTAATAAATTAGCCAATGAGATCCACAGTAAAAATGGCTTAATTTACTTAAGTTCACAGGTGAGGAGTATACACATTGATGGCCATAAGGTAGTGAAAATATCCTTTGAAAAGGATGCGGATATTAAGACAGTAGAATCTGATTTCGTAGTTTCAACTATTCCAATCAATGATTTAGTGAAACTGATTATTCCAAGAGTTGACTCCAAAATCCTCAATGCCAGTAATTCATTAAAATTCAGAGCCGTAATTTTTGTGGATCTGATCGTTAAGAAACAAGATGTCTTAGAAGCACGCATGATTTATGTTAGAAACAAAACTTTTAATAGGATTACAGAGATGAATAAATTCAGCAAAGACCTTTTCCCTGAAGGTTTAACCGGTTTGTGCACGGAAATTGCATGTGATAAGGATCAAGAAATCTGGAATGCTGATGAGAAGGAGCTTTGTAACAGAGTGATCAAGGAATTAGAAGAGGAAGGGATCATTACCAAAGATGATGTTGTAGATGCATTTGTCACTCGAAAAGAGAATGGCTACCCGGTTGCGGATTTGCACTACGAAAGAAATAGAAAGTTATTGTATGATTATATCGGAAGTATTGAAAATCTTTTTATAACCGGTCGGCAGGGTTTATTCAGATATCTCCATATGGATCAGTGTATGAAAATGGGAATGAAGGTTGCGAAAGATATTATAACAAATATTTAACACCCCGGGAAGAAATGAACAGGCTTTATTTATTAAAAGAGTTTTATCTTTTTATGCGGGAGAGAAAAAAGTGGTGGCTGGCTCCAATTTTTCTGGTTCTGCTTCTGCTGAGTTTCTTTATCATCCTTACTGAGGGCTCAGCACTGATGCCCTTCATCTATGCTGTCTTTTAGCATATACTTCAGGGAATAGCAGGGTGTAGCCCTGTCCGCCATAGTCCCGATGTCCATCGGGACGACGGCGGAAGGGAGTAGCATCCGGCTTCGCCAAGCCTACTCCGACGAAGTCGCTACGAAGGCCGGGGGCTTCGTCGGACAGGGGGAATAGAAGGGACTTGAGTCCTTCCATCCTTCGCAGTAGTTCTACTACGGAGAACGGACAAATCCTTGAATCCAATCTGTTGACATTTAGATTCAGCCTTCGTAGCCACTACGGCGAAGTAGGCTTTAATTGTTTACCCACAACAGTTCGTGATGAGCCAAAATAGGAGTATAAGGATCTTGAAACTTTTTTCGGAAGCCAATCGAAAATACCATTTGGCTTCGATTGGCATATTTATCCTGCTCTCTTACTATCTCCATTTCTATAATAGTATAAGAAATACATTTCTTTATGATGATATTAATTTAATAGTTCTAAATCCTTTAATTAAGGATTGGAGAAATTTCTTTGAGCTGTTTACAATTGGTAGACCAGTTAGGGCTATAACCTTTATGATCGATTGGCAGATCTGGGGTCAAAATCCCTTTGGCTTCTACCTGACGAACACCCTGCTTCACATTTTGGCTACGATTCTCCTATATTTTTTTATCAATATCCATTTTCATAATCGAAGACTTGCTTTCATGGTGGGGCTTCTCTTTATTACTCATCCCATCCAGACCGAGGCAGTGGTAGGGTTTTCCCATCGGAAAGAGATGCTGGCAATGATCTTTTTGGTTTTGGGCTTTATCCTTTATTTGAAGAAAGACCGTTCTCTTGGGTTTTATTTGGCTTCGCTCTTCGCTTACATGCTCGGTCTGCTTTCCAAACAGGTGGTGGTGATTCTCCCTTTACTGCTGGCCCTGTCCGATTATTATTTTTCTCCGGTAGAGCCCATTAAGAAACTCAAGGAAAATCTCCGATATTATCTTCCTTATCTAATAGTTCCCCTTTTAGGAATTATTCTTCGATATGGTGACTTCCAACCTTTCACCTATTTTGGTCTTAAAGACTTTATGGGAAAGAGTTATCCCCTTCTTCTGGGGACAATGTCCCGGGCAGTAATTAAGTATATTCAACTGCTGCTTTTTCCCTTTAACTTATCTATTGACTATTACTTCCCTTTCTCCACTTCTCTTCTGGAGGGAAAGGTAATTCTTTCGGTTCTGGCAATAGCTTTTCTTCTACTCCTCACTGTTAAGACTTATCGCAACTACCGGATTTTCTCCTTCGGGCTGGCCTGGCTTCTGGTTAACCTTGTCCCGGTTTTAAACATCATTCCGGCCAACTATATCCTTGCCGATCGCTATCTTTATATTCCCTCGGCCGGTTTTTGCCTGATAATTGCAGGTTTGTTTGAATATTTTTACCACAGCAAGGCTAAAATTTCTTCAGATAAGTTTAAGAGATTTCTGCCCTGGTTTTTATTGGTAGCGATCCTGACTTACAATTTTGGATTACTCGGAATACCCAGATCCGATCTAACCAGCATATTAGATAGTTTAAATGTTCCTCTGCAAGCCAGGAATGTGTTTTTGTCACTGTTTATCTTGAAAATAATCATCCTTTCATTAATTCTGGCCCCTTTCTTCTGGTTTTTGTTTAAGAGGATTTCCGGTGAACCTCGCCGACAGATTGTCATTTTTTTGCTAATTATAGTAGTATCATCTTACTCATTTTTGACCATAAAGAGAAATAGAGATTGGAGGAATGGATATACCCTCTGGACAAGGACAATTGCCCAGAACCCCCGATCCATTACCGCTCACCACAATTTGGGATTTTACTATTACCGGAACAAACAGTATGATCAGGCTATAGTTGAATTTCGTAAAGCCATCGAGTTAGGTGCAGGATATAGTGCCGAAGTTTATTTCAATCTGGGAAATATTTATGTTAGAAAGGATCAGTATAATGAGGCAGCCAGAGAATACCAAAAGGCCCTGGAGATTAACCCCAGATTCGGAGAGTGCTATCTTAACCTGGGAAATATTTATACACTCAAAGGAATGATTGATAAGGCAATAGATAATTATAAAAAGGCGATTGAAATATCTCCGGGCTATGCCCGGGCCCACTATAATCTGGCAGGACTATATGAGAAGAAGGGGTTATTAGCTGAAGCTATAAAAGAATGCCAAAAGGCAGTAGAATTAGCTCCCTGGTTGGATAAGGCTCATTTTCAGTTGGGCAATCTCTACTATAACAAGGGTTTGTACTCCGATGCCAAGGAAGAGTATCGTCGGGCAGCAGAACTAAATCCTCATTACTTACCGATCTATCAGAGTTTGATGAGAAATTATAAATGAAAATAAGTAGGTCTGAAACTCGATATTCAGTTATTGTTTCATTATTGTTGCTTTCTTTCGGTGCTGGGTTATTTTCGATCTGCATTTTCAAGCTATTAGGATTTCTAATTATTCCGACATCCTTTTTTATTATCCTTTTGTTATTTGGTATGCCACTTGGTGGGCTTCTGTCTTTAAAGTTTTTCACTAACAACACCCGCGGCTTTATGAAAAGCCTTACCCTTCTCCAGATTACCATGGTTTTCTCAATCCTTATAACTTTCCTTTGTATAAGGGTAAGTACACCTTGGCTTTTTTATTGCATTCTTCAGCCCAGCAAGATCTTCTTACCAACGATAGTTGTGGTTACGCTTTTTATAATTATGCAAAGCATAATGTTTATACCCTTTTTTGCTGCGTATGGAGCATGCGAATTTGTTGGATATCAGTTGGGTATGAAATTTCTTCATCAAAAAAGTAGTATAGTATATGCTATTTATCTCTTTGGACTTACAGCAGCATTTGTATTTTTAAGAGGGTTGCTTGGAACTTTGGGTATCATTCATTTTATTATAATATCAATTTTAGTAATAATTTAGGTAACAAATATTTTGCTTAGAAAACATCGATCATTATTGAGAAATGTATTTATGCTTTCTCTAATTGCTTGTTTCTTTATTCCAAATATAGATGACAACTTTATGAGCTTAATCGAAATTAAAAATTTTGGTTCTTCCCAATTCAGCGAAAAGGCCATAAGAGAAAGATTCGAATTAGTTTATAGAAAATGGTCTAAATATGTTTATATAACTTTTATTGAAGATAAAAAAACAGGATGTATCGCAAGTTATTACAATGGATTTTTTATATGGACATATCCCAAAAATACCTTCACAGGAAAAGAGTATCGTAAAGCAAATGAAAATAAAATATTCCCTTATTTTCTGTTAGATGACAATGCAAAGGTTGCGATTATTGGCGCTGGGGGAGGGAAGCAGGTATGAGAAGCATTGGAAAGTGGAATAAAGGACATTTATGCAGTTGAAATAATACCGGAAGTAATTGATGTTCTCCAGAATGAGCTTAATTATTATGTAGATGATGTTTTTAATCAGCCAGAGGTTAAGGTCTTTAAAATGGAAGGGAGAAGATTTTTAAATGAGTCTATGGAGAAATTTGATTTAATTTATATCCCTCAGAAAGAGTCAGCGATATCTACTTTAAAATCAGCAATTGAAGTATCTTCATTTCTCTTTACCATGGACTCTTTTAGGGAAATGAAAGAGTATTTAAATGAGGGAGGAATTATTGTAATCGAAAAGAATGCAGAATTAGATTTTAGAGGAATAAAATTTAAACAGTACTTTAGCCAGTTTAAGAGCCTTGGATTTGTTACCTATGGTTTTGTTAATAACCCATATTATCTGGATATCATTAAGAAAAGAGTAGGAACTGATGATATAGATATAAATAAAATTGGTGGTTTAGGTCGTTTAATTATTATTGCCTACAATGGTAAGATGAAAAAAGGAATTGAGGATAGTTTGAGATATTTTCTCAAGGAAAATGGCTTTATTGAAGTATCTGAAATTGATTCCTCGGATATTATGTTAATTACTGATGATAAACCATACAATGCAAGTGTATTTTCTACTTTTTTAGATTTAAAATCAATTTATACCATTTTGCTAAGTTTTCTTCCACTTATTATACTTTTAATTTGGGGATTGATTAATTTTATGAAAAAAAGAATTTATTCGTATGGAATAAGTTCTAAGAATTTTTACTGTTTATTATTATCGGCATTTTTTGTAGGGATTAATTTTATTTGCATAGAAAATTTTATTATCTTCAAATTATATAAATTTCTTGCCATCCATTTAGATGCTGTTTTTATTGGAACAATTATTTTTTTAATTCTTACCGGTCTCGGTAGTCTGCTTTTACCTACCAAAAAAACTCCGATTATCTATATAATCATTGCAACATCAGTCATCGGCTACTTTGTTTTTAATAAACAACTATTTATATCGTTAGTTATTATCTTTCCCTTTGCGATTTTGACAGGTACATTTTTCCCTTCGTTATTTTGGGGGCAGAAAGAGAGACTTTTTGTAGTATTTGCGATTGATGCGGTGGGCACTCTTATAGGGGGATTAATATCACTATTTATTCCTATTTTTATTGGATTTAAAGTATTTTATACTTTTACTATATTCTTTTTTATCGGTTGTTTCTTGTTATTAGCTTTTTACCATCAGCAGTTGAATCCAAATAATGCGAATACGTAAATGTAGGGGTTCAATTTATTGAACCCGATAAATATTGGGCTCGATGAATCAAGCCCCTACACTATTAGAAGAGGTGTTAATTAAAAAATGAGGATAATCGTAACCGGTGGATTAGGTTTTTTAGGTTTTAATTTATGTAGATACCTACTTAGTCTTAATAATGAGGTAACAGTTATTGATCGCTTTGGTTTGTCAGACAAAGATCATCATAAAGAATTATGTAAATCAGGTATTGAATATATAGTTCATGATATAATCGAACCTATAGAGATCGATGGTAAAATCGACCAAATATATCATTTAGCATCAAGAGCAAGTCCAAATGATTATCAAAAGTATCCTATTGATACTGCTCTAACTAATTCTTTAGGTACTAAAAATATGTTAGATTTAGCAAAGGGGAAAAATGCGAGGTTATTATTTACATCTACTTCTGAAATTTATGGCGATCCTCAAGTATATCCTCAAAGAGAAGACTATTTTGGTAATGTGAATCCTATTGGAATTAGAAGCTGTTATGTTGAATCAAAGAGATTTGGTGAAGCATTAGTAATGGCTTATCATAGCGTCTTTAGAACAGATGTTAAGATAGTAAGAATATTTAATGCATATGGTCCTGGAATGAGGCCTGACGATGGTAGAGTAATTTCAAATTTTATTAACCAGGCAATAAAAAGTGCTCCCGTTACCATTTATGGTAATGGAACTCAAACAAGAAGTTTTTGTTATGTTGATGACGTAATTGAAGGTATTTATAGAATGATGAATGCTGAAAGTTTCATTGGTCCGGTTAATATTGGAAATCCTTATAATATCAGTATAAAAAAAATTGCTAATTTAATTATTAAATTAACCGACGCTAAATCTAAAATTGTATATTTAGAGTTACCCAAAGATGATCCTATTAGGAGAAGTCCTGATATAACTTTAGCTAGATTGAGGTTGAACTGGGAACCTAAAATTAGTTTAACGGAAGGTCTTAAAAGGACTATTAAATATTATAAAAATTTGAGAGTTTCCAGGTAAAGAGAACGCTTGAAGGATTTTTGAGGAAACTCCCGGGATTTAACTGGACTTCCCCTCGATAATTGGATGTGAAAAAATTTTCGGGGAAGTCCAGTTAACTTGGTTAACTTGACTTAAGGCCTCTTTTTTTATATGTTATTAATTAGTGAATAAAGAGATTAATTCCTATTAGCAAAGGAAGCAGATGCCTAAGAAGATCATTGGATTGGATATCGGGAGCTATTCGATCAAAGCCGCAAGGCTGGAGAGCAGTTTTAGCGGCTTTGAGCTGGAGGCTTTTTACGAGAAGCCTCTTCCCCGTGAGTCCGGACCCCCTTCGGAGGAGGTGATTACCTCCACGCTCCGGGAGTTAGTCTCGGAAGGGGAGATGGACGGTTATACCTTTATCACCTCGCTCCCCGGCAATCAGATTTCCACCAGAATTATCTCCCTTCCTTTTACTGAGGAGAAGAAGATCGATCAGGTGGTGGGCTTTGAGGTGGAAGGAGACCTGCCCTTTGCCCTGGAAGAGCTGGTGGTCGACTATCATATCCTGCAAAAAAAGGAGAACGAGTCAAGAATACTGGTGGCAGCAGTTAAGAAGGAGCTCTTTAAAAGTTATCTCGGGATTCTTGCCGCTGCCGGTATCGACCCCCGGATTGTGGACATCGATTCTCTTGCTCTTTTTAACCTTTATCAGATGCTTTCGGAGGAGGAGAAGGAGAGGTGTCTTTCCTTGATCGATCTCGGAGCAGCGAAGACCTCAATCTGCATCTTCAGTGGCGGTCAAGTTTTTTTCATTCGCACCATACCTCTGGCCGGTGATGCCATAACCGAGGCTATTCAGAAGGAGTTTGGATTCTCTTATACCCAGGCCGAGGAGCTGAAGCTTCGCAGTGAAGAGCTCAGCCAGGGGGAGAAGAAAAAGATCTCACAGACGATAAAGGGAGCCCTTGATCCATTGCTCCAGGAGATTTGGCAGACTTTTTACCATTCTGGGGAAATGAGCATAAAAAGAGTGGAGAAAGCCTTTATCTGCGGAGGAACCTCCAGGTTACCGAATCTCCCGGAGTACCTGGCAGAAAGGCTGGGTATTGAGGTTACGAAATTAAACATTCTTAAAGAGATACCTCACCGGCTTCGGAAGACTTCGGAGCTGGATAGTATCTCGCCGCAAGCTCTGGCCTTGGGCTTAAGAGAAGTTGGCGGTGTGGAGGTCTCCCGGGTTAATTTTCGTAAGGGAGAGTTTTCCTTCAGAAAGGCTATTAAGGAAATTCAGGGGAAGCTGATCTTTGCTGGGATCATTACCTTGGTCATTCTTCTATTGGTTTTCTTCAGCTTCTTTTCCCGGTATTTTCAGCTTAACTCCCAATATCAGGATCTCCGGAGAGAAGTGAAGGCCATCTTTGCCGAGACCTTTCCTGATGAGAGAAAGATTGTCGACCCGGTTAGACAGATGCAAAGTAAACTGAAAGAAATGAAGAAGAAGATTGGCTATAATTCGGAGAGTAATGGTCCGATCCTGGATATTCTCCAGGAGATCTGCGACCGGGTCCCCCAGGAGATAACAGTTGATATCGAGGATCTGCTAATTGATTTCGAGCAGATTCGTATCAAAGGAAAGACGGAGTCCATTGAGGCGGTAGATAAGATTAAAAATGGGTTAATGAAGAATGAGAGGTTCAAGAAGGTAGAGGTGAAAGATACCCGCAGGGGTGTTGATGAATCGAGCTTTAACTTTCAGATAAAAATTTCTTTGATGGAAGAAAAGGAATAAGGAAAGCATATGAAGATGATAGGTTCAATTAAGGAAGTGGTTGCGGAGAGATTCTCAGGCTTTTCTCGGAAGATTGGCTTTTCCAAATTGAGCAAAAGAGAAAAGGGCGTGGTTGGCGGCGGAAGCCTGTTAGTCCTCATTATTCTTATTTATGTCCTCCTCATCTCTCCCTTTAGCAAACGAATAGCCCGTCTGGAGGAACTCATTAATGCAGAGAAGGTGGAGCTTAGAGAGATGATGATCCTGAAGGAACAGTACCGGCAAGCTCAAGATCGGGCTAAAAAGATCAAGCCCCTTCCTCCTAAATTTTCCTTTCTCTCTCATCTGGAGACCCTGGCGAGACAGTCCAATGTCAAGATCGACTCCATCAGGCCTGGCTCTACTGAGACCTCTGGTTCCTACAAAGAGACTCTCATAGATGTCAAGATAGAGAAGATAACCCTTGACCAGTTGGTGGAGTTTCTTTACAAGATTGAGATTTTTGGGGATTATCCCCTGAAGGTTAAGAAAATTCACATAAAACCTACCTACAAGAACCCCCAATATCTTGAGGTTTCCTTTCAAATTGTGAGCTTACAGCCGGCATAAAGTAGGTCGGGCATCATGCCCGACATAATGGCGGGCTGGAAGCCCGCCCTACAATCTGAAGCGGAAGGGGAAACGCCATATGGCGGTTAAGGAAAGTATGAAAGAATGGGGAGCGAAACTGGGTCAGAAGATCTTAGACCTGCGGGAGAGGAGGTCTCGTTGGTGGGCTATAATTGGCTACCTACTGCTGGGAATTTCGTTGTTTCTCCTTTTTACCTATTGGAGTTTTCCCTATCCCCAGTTAAAAGAGAAGTTGATTCGCCGTCTGGAAGCTGAGACCCACCTTCGGCTGGAGGTCAAGGATTTTCGGCCAAGCTTCTTTACCGGGTTAGTTCTCAATGGAGTTAACATATCTTCCGGGCTGATTTCGGAAAGCCCCGCGCTTTTGTCTTTGCGCCAACTGCGCCTGCGAATCTCGATTTTCCCCTTGATTTGGGGCTCACTTTCCCTGAAACTTTCCTCGGATCTTTACGGAGGACACCTGGCCGGAAGGTTCAATAAGAGAGGTTCCCGGGTATCTGTTTTCTGTGAGTGGGAGGACCTGGAGATTGAAAGATACGTTCTTCTCCAGGAGACCTATGGCCTTAAGGTTAGCGGAAAGTTTGCGGGAGAGATGGATCTGTTCATCGATCCTAAGAATTTCTCTGATAATAAGGGGACTGCCTCCTTCCAAATCAAGGGAGCAGAGCTCAGTGAGTCTTCTATGTTTGGGCTTTTCAAACTGCCGGGGATGAGCTTTGATAACTGCCAGGGCAAATTAGTGCTGGGCTCCGAAAGATTAGTGGTAGAGCAGGGAAGCCTCATGGGTAAGGATCTGGAAGGGGAGATAGAAGGAGCTCTTGGCCTGCAAAAGGAGCTAAGCCAGAGTAGTATTGATTTAAGGGTAAGGCTCAAGTTAGCCAAGAGCTTATCCGGGGAGTTAAAGGGAATATTGTCTTTGCTCCGGATAAAGGCCGACTCTAAAGGATTCTATAATTTTTCCATTAAAGGAAACCTGGCTCAGCCCAGACTGGGAAGATAGTAAATAATTTCATTTAATTCAGGGAATGGCAGGGAGTAGCCCTGTCCGCCATAGTCCCGATGTCCATCGGGACGACGGCGGAAGGGAATAGCAGGGACTTGAAACCTTGCATCCTATCTATTGACATTTTGAGAAAGAGCAAGGAATGAAATTAACCGGGGATTCTGACGGGATTGAGGAGCTAAAATTCATTAAAGAAAATAAGATATATTATCTGAAGTTTCTGCTGAATGAGGCTAAAACCAATACCACCCGGTGTGCTGAATTTAAAGGCAGGGACGGCAAGACCAAGTATCGGATTACCTTTCATGATCTAAGTGGGGAGATAAGAATAGAGAAGGCACCGGATTAATATCCCAAATCCAAATGCCAAAATGCTGACAAATCCTAAATCCCAAATCCTAAACCCTAAACAAATTCTAAATCCTAATATCAAATGTTTAAAACAAAGAACCCCTCACCTCAGCCTCATGCGGACAAAGTAATTTAGTGCTCTGTGACATTAATTCTTGCTCATTCAAGACTCCCCCTCACCTCAATCCTCTCCCCCCAGGGGAGAGGAAGTAGTAAACAGTAAAAAGTTCCCTCTCCCCAATGGGGAGAGGGTGAGGGTGAGGGGAGATGGGGCAAAAACTAATGTTACAGAGCACTAGGGCTAAAGGGAAATGTTTTGGGTTTTGAATTTTGATCATTTGAAATTGTTTAGAATTTAGTATTTAGTGCTT
Organism: Deltaproteobacteria bacterium; assembly: GCA_030616835.1. Lineage (GTDB taxonomy): Bacteria > Desulfobacterota. Next base: position 14,418 of record JAUWWP010000028.1, read on the forward strand.
AGTTTTTACCTTATTAGTGCTTAGGATTTATTTTAGTCAGCTCCAGGATCTTCCGGGATTCGTCCGGAGAAGCTATCTCGCGGTCAAGTTCCCGGGCAATTCGGACTACCTTCTCTACCAACTGGGCATTACTTTCGGTGAGTACACCTTTAGAGATAAAGATATTATCCTCCAGACCAACCCGGACATGACCCCCCATCATAATTGCCTGGGCTGCCAGGTGGAATTCCCGGGGATAGCCCACTCCGATGACCGACCAGGTGTATTTATCCTTTCCGTACAGTCGGTCGGATATCTCTTTCATATGCATCAGGTCTTGCAGGGTAGCCCCGATACCTCCGAGCACCCCCATTACATACTGCATATGCAGAGGGGTGTCTAAAAGCCCTTCTCTTAGCAGATAAGCAGCATTATACAATTGACCAACATCATACATCTCCAGCTCGGGCTTGGTTTTGCTCTCCTTCATTGTCTGGCAGATATGTTCCAGATCGAAAAAGGTGTTTCGGAAGACAAAATCTTTAGTACTCTCAAGATATCCTTTCTCCCAGGGGTACTTAAACTCCTTAATCCTCCTGGTCACCGGAAACAGCCCGAAATTCATCGATCCCATATTAAATGAGGCCATCTCCGGCTTGAACCTGGTTACCACTGCAACCCTTTCTTCGATGGACATCCCCACTCCGCCGCCGGTGGTGGTATTAATGATAATGTCGCTCTTGTCCTTTATTCGGCTGATGATCTCCCCGAAGACCTCCAGGGATGAAGTGGGAGCACCGGTTTTGGGATCGCGGGCATGAATGTGGGCGATGGTTGCTCCGGCCCCGGCGGCCCTGGCAGCTTCATCAGCGATCTGCTCCGGGGTTAATGGTAGATGCGGGGTCTGGCTGGGCACGGTCGTGGATCCGGTTACTGCTGCCGAGATTATTAGCTTTTCCATAATAATCTCCTCCTTCTATATAAAGCGTCTTAAATATCTACGGATAATATCTCATATATCATTATCCTGATAAAATTCTAAATCCAAAA
>JAUWWP010000183.1 GCA_030616835.1 Deltaproteobacteria bacterium
AAATGATCAAAATCCAAAACTCAAAACCCTGTCCTGAGCCCTTCGACTTAGTTCAGGACAGGCTTGTCGAAGGGATTGTTTTAAACATTTGATATTGGAATTTTGGATTTGTTTAGGGTTTAGGATATTGGATTTAGAATTTAACAGTTGACATTTGGATTTAATTGTCTGGGGGAGTAGTTGGCTAACCGCTTACGGATTATCTTCATGGGAACTCCCGATTTTGCAGTAAACTCTCTCCGGGCCCTTGAGGAGAGCGGGAATGAGGTTGTCGCGGTGGTCACTCAGCCTGATCGGGAAAAGGGCCGGGGAAGAAGAATGGTTCCCTCCCCGATCAAGGTGCTGGCTCAGGAAAGACAGGTCCCGGTGCTGCAGCCAGAGAAAATCATTGATGCCCATTTTCTCTCCGGATTAAAAGACTATGAGCCGGAGCTGATCGTTGTCGTTGCCTATGGCCAGATCCTCAGCAAGCCTACCCTGGCTCTCCCCCGATTCGGCTGCATCAATGTTCATGCCTCTCTCCTTCCTAAATATCGAGGGGCTGCTCCCATCCAGTGGGCAATAATTAAAGGGGAGGAAAGTACTGGGGTAACCATCATGCAGATGTATGAGGGAATGGATACCGGGGAGATCCTCCTCCAAAAGGAAATTTCGATAGCACCAGAAGATAGCTTAGAGACCCTTAACGATCGCCTGTCCCGACTGGGAGCCAATGCCCTGCTTGAAACCCTAAAGCTTCTTAAACAGGGCAAGCTGAGGGCAGAAGCCCAGGACTCTTCCCAGGCATCTTATGCTCCCCGGCTAAGCAAGAAGGATGGTGAGATTAACTGGGGGGAGGGAGCGGGAGAGATAAACAATCTCATCCGGGGGATGACCCCCTGGCCCGGGGCCTTTACCTATCTTGAAGGAAAGACTCTGAAGATATTCGGCGCCAAGGTGATTGAAAAGAAGGCGGGAAGCCAGCCGGGGATCATAACCCGGATTAGCCCCCAGGGGCTTGAGGTAGCCACGGGAGATGGCTCCCTGCTGATTACCGAGGTTCAGTTGGAGAGCAAAAGGAGGATGGCGGTAGCGGATTTTTTGCGAGGGTATCGGGTGGAGGAAGGGGAAGAGCTGGGTAAGTCTAATGTCAAATGCCAAAGCTCAAAGTTCAAACAAAACCCAAAGCTCAAATGACAAAATAATATATGAATAAATCCTAAGCACTAAGCACCAAATCCTAAACAATTTCAAATGATCAAAACCCAAAATTCAAAACCATGTCCTGAGCCCTTCGACTTCACTCCCTTCGGCTCCGCTCAGGGCAGGCAGGACAGGCCTGTCGAAGGGATTGTTTTAAACATTTGATATTAGAATTTTGGATTTGTTTAGGATTTAGGATTTGGGATTTAGGATTTCTCAGTTGATATTTTGATTTTTTTGCCCATAGGTGAGCTAATGTCAGGAAATAAAGACTCACGGGGAATTGCTCTCGAGATCCTGCGACGGGTTGAAGTTGATCAAGCTTATGCCGATATCCTCCTGGATAACGCCTTTAAAAGGGAAGCTGGGCTTGATTCCCGGGAGAAGCGTTTCATCACCGAGCTGGTTTACGGGTGTTTACGCTGGCAGGGAAAGATCAACTGGATAATTAATAACTTCTCCCGGAGAAAACTGAGTTTGGAGGTTCTCCTTACCCTCCGCCTGGGAGTATATCAGCTTCTATTTCTTAATAAGGTTCCTTCCTATGCCGTGGTGGACGAAGCAGTGAATTTGGCCAGAAGGCTCGGACAGGGCCGGGCAGCCGGGTTTGTCAATGGGGTTCTTCGAAGGATTGAGAGGGAGCAGGAGAAAATCATTTTTCCTTCGCTGGAGGAAGATCCGATAGAGCATATTGCCTCGGTTTACTCCCATCCGAAGTGGATGGCGGAAAGGTGGCTGAAAAGATTCGGCCGGGAGGAGGCCCGGGAACTCTGCGCCGCCAACAATCAAATCCCACCGCTTAGCCTGCGCACTAACATCCTGAGGATCTCTCGGGAGGAGCTTTTCCACCACCTCGGCAGAAGAACCCCAGGGGTAGAGAAAACTTCATTTTCCCCGGAGGGCCTTTCCCTTCGAAGAGCAAATTCCTTCCTCTGGAAGGATCCCTCATATCTTAAGGGCTGGTTTCAGGTGCAGGATGAGGCCTCCCAGCTCATCTCCCATATACTCTCCCCCCGGGAGGGTGAGGTAATCCTTGATACCTGCGCAGCCCCCGGGGGGAAATCCACTCATATTGCCCAGCTAATGAGGGATAAGGGAGAGGTATGGGCAGTGGAGCTAAAACCGGCAAGGTTGAAACTACTGAAGGAGAACTGCCGCCGGCAAGGTATCACTTCAATAAAGCCTGTTCTCGGGGACATCACCCAGCCGCTCACTCCTTTAAGGGGAAGAAAATTCCACCGCATCCTGGTGGACCCTCCTTGCTCATGCCTGGGAGTGCTCCGGAGAAATCCTGAAGGAAAATGGAGAGTAAAGGAGGGAGAAATTGCTACTCTGGCTGAGACCCAGAGAAGTATCCTGGAGGCAGCCTCCCGGTATCTTCTTGCTGGAGGAACCCTGGTTTACAGTACCTGCACAATAACCCCGGAGGAGAATACCGAGGTAGTGGAAGGCTTTCTGGAGGCTCATCCGGATTTCTCCCTCGAGCCGGTCTTCGGGTTTCTGTCCGAGAGCTGTGCTGATCTGGTTGATGAGAGTGGGTTTTACCGTTCCTATCCTCATCGCCATTCCCTCGACGGGTTTTTTGCCGCCCGGCTTAAGAAGAATCCGGGATGATGTCTTTGTTCAAATACCTTTTGGCTCTTCACGGAATATGGGAGTATAATGTCAAATGTCAAAGCTCAAAGTTCAAACAAAACCCAAAGTTCAAATGACAAAATATTTGACATTTGGATTTTGACATTTGTCATTCATTTGACATTTGGATTTTGATATTTGGATTTTTTGCATAATAATCCAGGGACTAGCCACCTTTATTAATAAAGGAGTCAAGATGTCAGTAAAGAAGATTGCTCCCTCAGTTCTCTCTGCAGATTTTAGCAAGCTAAGTCAGGAGATCCAGGAGGTAGAGACAGCCGGGGCAGATTACCTCCATATTGATGTAATGGATGGCCAATTTGTCCCCAATATAACTGTCGGACCTCTAATCGTCCGGGCTTGCCGACAGGTAACCCGGCTTCCCCTGGATGTCCACCTGATGGTCGAAGAGCCTGATCGATTCATTGAGGATTTTGCCCGGGAAGGAAGCGATATCATTACCGTTCACCAGGAGGCCTGCCGTCATCTGCACCGGACGATTACCCTGATCAAAGGGCTGGGGAAAAGGGCAGGAGTGTCCCTTAATCCGGCGACCTCCCTTGCTACCCTGGATCAGATCCTTCCCGAGGTTGACCTGGTTCTGCTGATGACGGTAAATCCCGGTTTCGGTGGACAGGGATTCATAAAAAGTGTTCTGCCCAAGATAGCTCAGCTTCGCAAGACCCTTGATGAAAAAGGGTTAACTGCCGAGCTGGAGGTAGATGGGGGAGTGAAGGTGGACAATATCACCGAGATCGCCGAAGCCGGGGGGCAAGTATTCGTGGCGGGTAATGCGGTATTCAAAAGCCAGGATTATCGAAAGACAATCTCCGAGTTAAGAAAAGCAATTGAGAAGGCAAGTTAGAATGGAAGTCTGAACCCGTCCCCAATTTCAAAAATAGCAATTTTTCTGTTGATAGGAGTATTTTTTCATAATTTCATTGAATGGGTTAAAATTCCGGAGGCAAAGAAAGGATGGGAGATCGTTTAAAAGGCAAGGTTGCGATTGTTACCGGTGCGGGTTCCAGCGGTGAGGGGATAGGTAATGGCAAGGCAACAGCTATCCTCTTTGCCCGTGAGGGGGCCAGGGCGTTCCTGGTTGATTGCAGGCCCGAAGCCGCCATTTTAACCAAGCGCATGATTGATGAGGAGGAAGGAGAATCTGAAGTATTTGAGGCGGATGTGTCCAGGGCCAGGGACTGCGAGGCGATGGTGGCAAGATGTATTGAGCTTTACGGAAAGGTGGACATCCTTCACAACAATGTGGGCATCGGGTGGCTCGGGGGAGCCGTGGAGACCATGGAAGAGGACTGGGACAGGGTAATCAGCGTCAACCTGAAAAGCATGTTTCTTACCTGCAAGTATGTGCTTCCCGAGATGGAGAAACAGGGCAGTGGTTCCATCATAAATGTATCTTCCCTTGCCTCGATACGTTCTGGCCCTTACCCGCAGCTTGTTTATAGCTCATCAAAGGGCGGGGTAAATTCTCTCACCCAATCGCTTGCGGTGCAATATGCCCGCAAGGGCATCCGAGTAAATGCAATAGTTCCCGGGCTCATTGATACGCCTTTAGTCCAGCCCTTGAAAGCGATACTTGGGGAGGAGATCATGAAAGCAAGGGCGAAAGCCGTCCCCATGGGAAGGCAGGGGGAAGCATGGGATGTCGCAATGGCAGCACTTTTCCTTGCCAGCGATGAATCAAAATATATCACCGGGGCAATCTTGCCCGTGGATGGAGGCCTCTCCTGCTGGGTAAAATAGCCAAAGAGCAGGTTCACTCCCCGAACACCAAAGAGACATAAAAATCTGAACCATCACCAATCTTTACATAAAAAATCTTAAATTTCCCCTTTATTGCACGAAACTATCGAGGTTTTTTAACTTCCACCATCCTCTTCTTAAATTTTTCGATGACACTGAGACCTATAGTTCCGGCAAGCTCAAGGGCCTCTGCGCTTACCCGGTCTATCCTATCTTTCCTTGTATGAACCCCCCTCATCACGGAGCCAAGATTGAGAACCCTAAAACCAGCGTTGGCCACGGGGATCATGTCCGTGGATGCCCCGAAGGGGAGGTAGAGGACCCTGCCGTTGGTTATCTTTTCCTCCTTTATGACCTCCTTGAAGAAATCCCCCAGATAGCCGGCCACATTCCTTATCGGTATACCGAAGCGGGGTAGGGCAATAACCGGCCCACTTTTTGCTCCCGGGCCGTCGTAGTTTAAAAACATCGTTTTTTCACGGTCATATTCTTTTGCATGCACTTTTATCCATGCTTCCGCACCCAGCAGTCCCAGCTCCTCAGCGCTTGTCGCTACATATACAAAAGAGAGGCCTTCCACTGGCCTTTCCCGCATGGCTTTGGCTATTCCCAGCAGAACTCCTACTCCGGCGGCGTTATCCAGGGCACCGTCAGAATGGTTTTCGACGCGGTTGAACAGAAGTAAGACCGATATGGCGACAGTGAAAATACTCAGGGCAAAAATCGCCCCGCCACCCCCGGCACCGACCCCCAGAATATCCAGCAAGCCTAAGATAAATACCCCTACCCCTCCTCCGAAGATCCCGATGCCACTTAGGAGATAAATGAAAATTCTTACCTCAACAGGAAACGGCTGGCTCTTGGTGTCATAATGCGCCATTACCACCACATTGCCCATCTTCCCATCTTCTCCGGCCCCTTGCCTACCGGTGATGTTCTTTGAGGGGAAGGTTCTGCCGTATTTAATAAAGGGCTCAAAGCTCCTCGTCAGCTTATTCAAAGCCATAACTCCCAGAAGAAGCCCTCCGGTAGCCACGGCCATAGCCCAGGCAGGATGCCCCCGATAGTATAAAAAAGCTGCCAGAGCTATCGGGCTTGACAGGACCAGCATGATAACCCTTGTCAGAACACCCACGGGAAAGCTGGAGGCTAAGAAATCCTCCTCTTCGACCCGAAGACCCAGCCCTTTCATCTCCTTGACAATATATTCTCTCGCCCTGACCTCCCCCTCACTTCCCACCAACCTGGGGAATGACAGGGCCACCGTTTGATCATAAGCATACCGTCCGTCGAAGGACATCCCTTACTCCTCCTCTCAAAAAGTAGTAAGGGCAATTCACGAATTGCCCCTACCTTAAGAGCACCGTCCCCATTTCCATACAAATTATATAAACCACCTTTGATAAGGGTTCAGTTATCAAAATAAATTGCTATCTATTTTGATAACAGCCGCTTTATATGACACCTATTTTTTCAAAAGGGTAACATTTAAGTCAATTTCTCTATGAGAAAATGAAAAGCTCCCCGGTATACCCAACTCAGCACAATATTTAAAGAATTTAGGGGTTGACCCTAATTTTTCACCCTCCCCCCCTT
>JAUWWP010000190.1 GCA_030616835.1 Deltaproteobacteria bacterium
TCCGGGTTCAAGGGCTGGCTACCAGGAATGTTACCGATCTTGAAGATGATATTTACATGCCTGAGGATGTTGATATGGACTCCTCCGAGTTCCTTCGACACCGCACCCGGCTCTGGGTTGATGTTGATCTGTGGGATGATGTTAAGGCCTATGTAAGATTAGCCGCCGAGCCGACGTGGGGAAAACCGGATAAACCGGATGATCGTGTTAATATAGACAACCTCATAGTTATTGACAACTCTTACATTCAGTTGTCCGAGCTCTTTGATACTCCGATCTCGTTGAGGCTCGGGCGGCAGGATCTGGCCTACGGGGAGGGCTTTCTGGTTAAGGAGGGTACCCCCGCGGACGAGTCCCGGACATTCTACTTCGATGCCATCAGGATAACCATCGATTTAGGAGAAAATACCACCGCTGATATCTTCGCAGCCAAGATAAGCGAGAATTGGAAACAGGATGTTTCCTCCGGGGTGAGCCGGGATGATGAGGACCTTTACGGGGTCTATCTTACTAACCGATCTCTGGAGGATCATCACATTGAGCTTTACGGGCTTCACCGGGAACAGGAGGTGACGTGGTGGTATCTCGACTTCTTCAAGCCGACTCAGAACACCACTGCTATCGGGGCGCGGCTCAGCGGGAAGCTCATTGAATCCCTTTCCTACGGCGCCGAATATACTCAGCAGTTCGGGAAATATAATGAAGATGGAACGGCGCCGGCTTGGGTAGAAGAGGATGCTGATCGTGATGCCTGGGGATGGTATGGCCATGCGAGCTATCAGCCTGACCTGGCGTGGAAGCCGCTCATTAAGCTGGGATGCTATATGACTTCCGGTGACGATCAGGGTACCTCTGGTACCTACGAGCAGTGGGATAGCTTTTACTCTGAATGGCCGAAATACAGCGAGCTCTATTTCTACACTAACTCTGACCTTTTCAGCTACCCGAACATAAATACGGAGGAGGGAACCTGGGGTAACATGCTGATCTTTAAGGGAAAGGTCTCCCTGGAGCCAGTCGAGGATTTAACTATCACCAGTAGAACATGTATTTTTAGGGCAAATGAGGAAAATGGGCCGGGCGATGGTAAAAATCGAGGTATCAATCCTCAGCTTCTGATCGAATATAAACTTACCGATAATGTTTTCACTCACCTTCTGGGAGAATATTTCCTGCCCGGGGATTATTATGCTGAGGAATCGGATAATGCCTATTTTATCCGCTCCCAACTGTATGCCAGATTCTAATGAGCCTCGTAGGGGCAATTCATGAATTGCCCCTACTTAGCCAGTCCAGTTTATTGCACCGCGTTATTTACCTCGCTAAAAATCTGCTACAGGCGGACTATCCTGGATAGCCGGGGCTTTCGAGCCCCGATATTTACCCCGTAGAAATCCGCATCAGGTGGAATAAAGTCTTGTGTGAGCCCCGTAAGATCTTCGGTTTCTTACGGAGTGAGCTTCTAACGGGGTTTAGTCCGCCTCAGGCGGCTTGTAGGGGTGGACCTCAGTGTCCACCCTTTACTTGTCCTGAGCCTGTCGAAGGATTCGGGCCGACAGAGCCTGTCCTGAGCTTGCCGAAGGAGACGTCGACCCTTACATTAAATTCTGCAAAGCCCCGGTATTTACTTCATCCGATTCTTCTTAGCGGGGCTGGAAAGCCCCACCTATCCCTATTTCAATAAATTATCCTGTAAGGACACAGATTTTTAAGGAAACCCCAGTTGTTTTGAGAATTGACTTTTAACCGGGAGAGGTTTAATCTGTTAGCATATTTCGGGGATTTGCCAATGTTGGTTCTGGGTATTGAGACCTCCTGTGATGAGGCTTCAGCAGCGGTTGTTGAAGATGGAGTAAAGATCCGGTCAAATATTATTTACTCTCAGGATGAGGTTCATGCCAGATATGGGGGTGTGGTTCCGGAGCTGGCCTCCCGCAAGCATATTGAGACAATAGTTCCAGTTGTTAAGGAGGCATTAAGGCAGGCCAGGATCTCTCTGAAAGAGCTCAATGGGATCGCGGCCACTGCGGGGCCCGGACTGATTGGATCCCTTCTGGTCGGTCTCTCCCTGGCCAAATCTCTGGCCTATTTTCAACATATACCCTTCATCGGCGTCAACCATCTGGAGGGTCATCTGACCTCAATCTTTTTGGAGAAGGAGCTTAGCTTCCCCTATGTTGGCCTGGTGGTCTCGGGCGGGCACACCAACCTTTACCTGGTCCAGGGATTTGGTGACTACCTCCTTCTGGGAAAAACCAGGGATGATGCGGCCGGAGAGGCATTTGACAAGGTAGCAAAGCTGCTGGGACTGGGATATCCAGGTGGGGTAGTTATCGACCGATTAGCAAAGGATGGTAACTGCCAGGCCTTCAAATTCCCCCGGTCAATGATCCAGGATGAATCCCTGGATTTCTCTTTCAGCGGTATTAAGACCGCAGTGGCAAACTTTGTGAGAGAAAGGGGAAAGGAGAAGGTCGAGAGGAGTTTGAAGGATATCGCTGCCAGTTTCCAGCAGGCGGTGGTAGAGGTCCTGGTTTTTAAGGCAATTAAGGCTGCCCGAAGCCGGGGGGTGGATAAGATTGTGCTCTCCGGAGGGGTGGCGGCTAACAGTAGGCTTCGTTCTTTATTCAGGGATAGCCCGGAAGAGGATATTAAGATCTATTTTCCCTCTCCGCTTCTTTGTACTGATAATGGGGCGATGATCGCCGGGGTGGGTTATCGGTATCTGAAAGAAGGAAAAAACTCCCCTTTGAGTTTAAATGCCCGGTCAAGATGGGACCTGCCTGCTGCCTCCAGAGAGGTGAATGGTAAGAAATCCAATGATTGGTAAGCTAACAGTGGAGAAGCAAATGTTTAATCTGCAACGGATTGCAAAATGAAAAGTGCAAAATGCAAATTGCAAATGCCTGTCCTGAGCCCCGATGGACATCGGGGTCGAAGGAATTGATTTGGGATTTGGGATTTGGTCATTGGTTCGTAAGATGCTTTCGCCAAAGCAGCAATTAAAAAAGCTTAAATATCCTCCCCGGAAACGGCTGGGGCAGAATTTTCTGATCGATAGCTCCATCCAGAAGAGAATAGTGGACATTGCTCAGATAAATGAGAAGGATGTAGTGGTAGAGATTGGAGCTGGTCTGGGAGGGCTTACCTCTTATCTGGCGAAGATGGCCCGGGAGGTAATTGCCCTGGAGGTGGATAGGAGGCTCTGCAGTTTTTTAAAGGATAATTATGGGGATATAGATAATTTGCATATCTTGCAGGAAGATGCACTCAGGTTTGATTTCAGTCAGGTTGCCCAGGAGTACCAATGCCGGATTAAGGTAGTGGCTAACCTGCCCTACCACATCTCCAGTCAGATGATCTTCAAGCTCCTGGAAGTGCGAAGGTTTATCTCCACAATGGTATTGATGTTACAAAAGGAAGTGGCGGAGAGGGTAGTAGCTGCTCCGGGGAAGAAGGACTATGGGGTTCTCTCGATATTTACTCAACTGTACGCTAATGTTTCCCTTGAGCTTATCCTCCCGCCGAAGAGTTTTTACCCCCAGCCCAAGGTGGATTCAGCAGTAGTGGAATTTAAGGTTTTATCCCAGCCGAGGATAGAGCTCAAGGACGAGAATTGCTTTCGGGAGGTGGTAAAGGCTGCCTTTTCCCGGAGGAGAAAGACTATCGGCAATGCCCTGCAGGCCCTTCCCGGGTTCTCCCGGGAAGTGATACCAGGTATCTTTAATGAATTGAAGATAGATCCCCGCAGAAGGGGGGAGACTCTAAGTCTGGAGGAGTGGGGCAGATTGAGCAATTACTTTTCTCGGGAGCAGGTTTCTTCTTGAAAGATTCGATTTTTATTGTATATTAAAAGTAGAAATAGCAAGACAATAACCGGGAGAGATTTAGATGACCAAGAAAGAAGACAGAAGAGAAGAAGATAGGAGAAAGAAAGACAGAAGAAAGAAAGACAGAAGAAAAGAAGACAGAAGAAAAGAAGACAGAAGAAAAGACAGAAGAAAAGATATCCGGGTTCCAGTAGTAACTCTGGCGAAGCTCCGCTTCCCGGACTTTGATGCCTTCCTTGATGAGTATTCACTCAACATAAGTAAAGGAGGGATCTTTATTAAGACCAAAAATGCCAAGCCGGTAGGGACCAGGATAATTTTTAGCTTAGTTCTCGGGGACTATTCCAAGCTTCTTGAAGGGGAAGGGAAGGTAGTAAGGGTGGTGAAGGCTAATTCAGAAGGGGGAGGCGACCAGGTTCCGGGAATGGCGATTAAGTTTACCAGGTTAGATGAGAGCAGCAAGGAGCTGATTGATAATATTGTCAAAAACTATCAGAAGAAAGGTTAATCCGCCTGAGGTGGGCGGACACTGAGGTCCGCCCCTACAATGGAGGTGTTCAAAACGTAGAGGCCGACGTCTCTGTCGGCCCGAATCCGCCTGAGGCGGATCAAGAGTAGTCGGGTGAAACAATTCCTTTTAGATTTTACCAGGGAGCTTTTTCAGTCCTGGGGTGTATTGAAATACATTGAGAATCTCTCCCGTCCGGAGTTTTCTCTGGCTCTATTTTACCTGTCCCTTTTCGGGACTCTCTTCATTATAGCCTCCGCCTTGCTCGTGCTGCTCCACAAAGAGAAGTATCTGCTTCCCTCTTTGCTTCTTTCGCTGCTGAGTTGCTTCTTTGCCGCCTACTTTCTGGAGTGGAGAGGAGAGCTTGGGGAGGGAGGTTATCTTTCTAAGGTTCTGGGAATAAAGTCCCCAAAGGTTATTAAAGGTGTGGGGGTCCGTATTCCTGGAAAGAAGGGCCTGGTAAAGCTCTCCTCGGTATCCTCTAAGCCTTCAGAGAGGTATCTGCCTCAGGCGGACAAGCCCCGCGTTCCTCCGCCCCTTTCTCTTAAAAAGAAGGGAGAGGTAAAGGTTGCTTATCCGCCTAAGGCGGACAGGAGGCGAGAGGAGAAGGTTAAGATCTCGGTGCCCCGGGAAAAGACTACTCCGCCTAAGGCAGGAAAAGTCATCGAGGTAACTGGGAAAAGCAAGGGGGCAGCCTTAATCAAATTCTACAGTGCCCTGTTTGACGATCTCTTTTCTCTCCCCCGGGGAGGCCCTGGGTTTTCCCAGCTTCCGAAACAGAGGCAGAAGAGCTTGATTGAGAAAATGAAGCCGCTGATTCAACTGAAATGGATAGAGAAAAAGGAAGGTGAGGTCTCTTTACGGGGCGAAGTAAAAGAGAAGGCCCTGCGGGATCTTTTACAATTCCTGGGATACAAATTTGAGCCAACCCAGGTCTCCTTTAAACTGAATAAGAACTTGACTTCCTTCGAGCCGAAAGAGATTGAGAAGAGTCTGCCTTCCCTCATTCAAAGGCGCTCCTGTTTTTGCCTCAACAGATCTTTTTATACCAGTAAGGATAACTTAAAAAGAGAGATTGAGGCAATGAGATTCAAGATCCGGGGGGGGATTTATCAGGTAAAGGTCTTTTCTATCCACTCAGTTGCTGAGGGTGAAAAGAACGGTGGGTATATATTCAAGGTAGACTTCATCAAGAGGGGATAGGGAAGTGCCGATCTATGAATACCGTTGTCTAAAGTGTGAGCAGAGTTTTGAGGAACTTATCATGGGGAGCAATCCGAAAATTAGCTGTCCTGAATGCGGAAGTCGGAGAGTTCAGAGGCAAATGTCCGTATTCGGTTTTAGAACCGGGGAGAATTTTACCAGTTCATCCAGCGGGGATAGTTGCGGAAGCTGCACATCAAAAAATTGCTCCACCTGTGGACATTAGAGGCCGCAAAGGCTGAATGTCGAATACCAAAGCTCAAAGTTCAAATGAAATCCAAAGTCCAAAGCCTACTTCGCCGTAGTAGGCTACGAAGGCTGAATGACAAAATAATATATGAATAAATCCTAAGCACTAAGCACCAAATCCTAAACAATTTCAAATGATCAAAACCCAAAATTCAAAACCATGTCCTGAGCCCTTCGA
>JAUWWP010000160.1 GCA_030616835.1 Deltaproteobacteria bacterium
ATTCCAGATAACTTAATGATTAAAGGTGTTATACTTTCTGATCAAATTAAGAGTCTTGATTGGAAAATACGTAAAGCTAAGCTAATATGTAAATTACCAAATGAGGTTATAGAAGAAGTACTGGCGAAAATAAAAACACTAATTGATTAAATATTGACTTCCGCTAACACAGCATAAAAGGTTCGTCCCGATGGATATCGGGGCTCACCCAAATTATTGCTTCGCAAAAACTTCTTTTATTGAAATTGAGTATCTTAGTAGTTGGTTCTATCGCTTTTGATTCAGTGGAGACCCCTTTCGGGAAGGCAGAGGAGGTTCTGGGGGGATCGGCCAGCTATTTTTCAATTGCGGCCAGTTTCTTTACTAATATCCGTCTGGTAGCAGTGGTAGGGGAGGATTTTCCTCGGGAGTACCTGGATTTCTTCCGGGAAAGAGGGGTGGATCTGCAAGGGCTCCAGAGGCTTCCTGGTCGCACATTTCGCTGGAGGGGGAAATACAGCCGGGATCTGAATGAAAGGCAGACAATTGATACCTGCCTTAATGTCTTTGAAGATTTCCGGCCAAAGATTCCAGAGCAGTATCGATCTTCCCAGTATATCTTCCTGGCTAACATTGACCCTGATTTGCAATTAGAGGTTCTTAAGCAGGTTAAGGCTCCAAAGCTAACGGCTGGTGATACAATGAACTTCTGGATCGAGGGTAAACTGAGGAGCGTTAAGGAAACTCTCAGAGCTATGGATATCCTGACGATAAACCAGGAAGAAGCAGAGCAGCTTTCGAATGAGGATAACTTGGTGCGGGCTGCCAGAAAAATCTCATCCTTAGGGCCGAAGACAATAATTATCAAGAGGGGAGAGTATGGTGCCCTGATGTTTACGGCGGGGTCAATATTTTCCGCTCCTGCTTATCCTTTGGAAGCTGTCTGTGACCCTACCGGAGCCGGGGACAGCTTTGCCGGAGGTTTTCTGGGCTACCTGGCTCGGAGCCGGAAGCAGGGGGATAGGAGCCTCCGGAAGGCAGTAATCTTCGGCTCGGTGATGGCCTCATTCTGCGTGGAGGATTTTAGTTTAAATCGGCTGAAGTCGCTAAGTTATCCCGAGATAGAAGAAAGGTTCAGAGAATTTAAGGAGTTAACTATCTTTTAAACTGTTGACTTATGAGGGGATTATTGCTATTTATATACTCCAATCCGTGCCCGTGCCTGCTACAGGCAAGCGGGGGCCAGTATATTTCAGTTGTCAGGATACTAAACCCGGAGGTAAAGGATGTTTGAGATAGACAATTCCCTTAAGTATATTGAGGCCTCCAAGGATGATGTGCTGGAGATTATTGCCTCAATCAATATCCCTCTGGTTGCGGCTGCTGATCATCCTTCTGAACCAACGAAGGCTTATATCTGTTCCCTGAGAGTACCGGAGAACTTAATCGCCGTTTACATTTATCTGTATCTCATCCAATCAAACATTGGTATCATTTATAAGTCTACCCAGGGCCCTACTACTGAAAAGGATTATCCGACTATGAAAAGTAGTGCCCTGGAATTTGCTGAAGGTATGGGATTTCTGATGGAGGATCTTACCTTCGGCAGCCTGAGTGAGCAGGAGAAGGAGGAATTGCTGAGCTCCCTGCCCCTATTCTTAAAGGATCTGGCGATTTTAAAGAAAAAAGCGGAAGAGGAAGAAGAAGCAGTAAGTTTGGAAGAGGAAGAAGAGGAAAAAGAGGAAGAAGTGGCAGTAAGTTTGGAGGAGGTAGAAGGGATCCCTCCGGAGAAAGAGAAGGTAAAAGAGGCCCTTCCGAAGGAAGAGGAGGTAGAAGAGATCCTTCCGGAGGTAGAAGAGATAGCTATTGCCGAAGAGCAGGAGGCTACTCCGCCCGCGGCAACGAAAGAGGTAGAGGAGGAGGAAGTAAAGATCGAGATGGAGGAGGCCCGGGTGGAGAAGGAAGAAGAACCGGAGCAAGCCCCGGAGCCTTCTTTAGAGGAGGCTAAGATTGATTGGGAAGATAAGGAGCTCAAGCAGGCGCTGGAGCCCATAATCAGATTCCTGGCCTCAATCTAATCTGCTAAGCCTGGTTATTTCAGGGAATAGCATCCGACTTCGCCAAGGCTACGTCGGACAGGGGGAATAGCAGGGAGTAGCAAGGAGTAGCAAGGAATAGCAGGGAGTAGCAGGGAATAGCAGGGAGTAGCAAGGAGTAGCAGGGAGTAGCAAGGAGTAGCAGGGAGTAGCAAGGGATAACAGGGACTTGAATCCTATCTATTGACATTTGGATTTAATCCCGCGTGAATGCGGGACAATTCGTGATGGGCCAGCAAAAATATATTCATAGGTCATTTTCGAGGGAGAATAAAGATGCGGAATAAGGCGTTTTTCTCATTTACCCCGTTAGAAGGCCCCGTCCGTAAGGGAGGGGATGAGGACTTCTTGAATAAAAGGTTCGGGTTAGGTCTAAAGTCCCATCCGAATCTTCTAACGGGGTTTATTGTTCTGCTGCTTGTCCTGGTATCCGGTTGTGCCGGAGGTAAAGAAGAACGCAGAGAAAGTGCGCAGATTTATCTTAGATTAGGAACTGCTTATCTGAACCAGGGGAGGATCGATGCCGCTCTGAAAGAGCTGATGGAGGCCGACCAATTGAACCCTGATGATCCGGAGGTTTTGTTATCACTTGGGGTTTGCTATCAACGGAAAGAGAAATTCGAGGAAGCGATTGCCTATTATCAAAGGGCCCTGGAATTAAATCCCAAATTTTCTCTGGCTCACAATAACCTGGGAGTCGTTTATCTGCAATTGGGCAGGTGGGATTCGGCTATTGCCGAGTTTGAAAAGGCAATAGCGGACATATTTTATCCCACTCCGGAGTTGGTTCATAACCACATGGGCTGGGCATATTATCAAAATAAAGAGTTCCTGAGAGCTATCGGGTGTTATAAGAAGGCCTTAAAGCTAAATCCCCGGTTGTCGGTAACTTATAACAATTTAGGTCGGGCTTATTACAGCTTAGATAAAATGGAAGAGGCTATCTATGAGTTTAAACTGGCCATAAAGTATTATCCTGCCTATGCTGAGGCCCATCATTACCTGGTGCTAATCTATCTCAAGCTCAATAAAAAACAAGAGGCGATCTCGGAATTCAATGAGGTATTGAAACTTGCTCCTGAGGGAGATCTAAGGAGAAAGACCCAGAGATACCTTGATCTTTTAAAGTCGAGGTAAACCCCGTTAGAAGCTCGTCCGGTAAGAGATTCGCCCCGATGGATCCCGATGTCCATCGGGAGGGCAAGGGTTTTACGGGGTTCATCCTCACGTGGCAATCCGCCTGAGGCGGATTTCTAACGAGGTAAACCAGGTGGAGTCATTTGGGCAATATTTACGCAGGGAGCGAGAGCTGCGCAATATCTCCCTGGAAGAGATTGCTGAGGTAACTAAGATAAACAGATCCTTGCTCCAGGCGATCGAAGACGATAGGTTTGAATTACTTCCCGGAAAGCTCTTTATCCGAGGTTTTATCCGGTCTTACTGCCGACACATAGGCCTTGATGAAGAAGATGTTCTCCTGCGCTTTCAGGCTTACTGGGAGGAGCTCAATGAACCAGATGTGCAGAAGGAAGAAGGGGAAAAGTCTTTATGGAGAATGTTTCTAATTATTGTCCTCATCGTCTGCCTGGGTGGATTTCTGTTATTCTGGTTAGAGAAGCCAGAGAGGGATGGTGTCCTACCGACTGCTGAAGATAAGATTCTACCGGGGGAGGTCGGAGGAAAGCCATTGTTACATAAGTCTGGACAGCCAGAACTTTCCAGGCCCGATGCCCTAATTCCAGTAACTCCATCTCTCCCGAGTCAAAACGAGGTGGAGTTTTCCGGGACTACCCCCGGAGAGTCCCAGGATGAGCTTCAACAGAACAAGGAGGCGGGAAAAAAGGAAAAGAGTATGGTTCTGGAGGCTCGGGCAACTGAGGAGACCTGGATAAAGATCGGGATCGACGGCCAGCCCCCGGAAGAAATAATTCTGGGGCCAGGAGAATCTATTACCTGGAAGGCTACGCAAGGTTTCAATTTAGTAATCGGGAATGCGGGAGGATTGGAGCTGTTCTTCGAAGGTGAAAAATTGGGATATTTAGGGCCTCCGGGGAAGGTAGTGGTTTTAAACCTGCCTTAGAAACTTAGCCTTGGACCTTCAGACTTTAGCCGAATAATAATGATGTAGGGGCAATTCATGAATTGCCCCGACAAAAACTAAGAATAATGAGAAGCATAATCAAATCCATCTCGGGGGTTAAGGATATTTTGCCAAAAGATGTTAAGAAATGGCAGTTAATAGAGGATAAGGCGAGGGCGCTCCTGGAGGATTATGGGTTTTCGGAGGTTAGGATTCCCATAATTGAGAAAACAGATCTTTTCTCCCGAAGCATCGGAGAAAGCACCGATATAGTGGAAAAGCAGATGTATACTTTCCTGGACCGCGATGGAAGCTCAATAACCCTAAGGCCAGAGGGAACCGCGCCAGTAGTAAGGGCTTATATCGAACATAGCCTTTATGTAAAAGAACCCATTCAAAAACTATATTATATGGGGCCCATGTTTCGCCATGAGAGGCCCCAGAGGGGTAGATTGAGGCAGTTCTACCAGATTGGGGCCGAGGTATTTGGTATTAAAAATCCAAGCGTTGATGTGGAGATTTTAGGATTACTCATCCGCTATTTTGAAGAGCTAAAGATAGAGGGCTTAAGCCTTCAAATAAATTCCCTGGGGTGCTCGAGGTGCCGGTCTCCGTATGTGGAGGAGATGAAAAGATATCTGAAGGAAAGATATAAAGAACTATGCGAAGACTGCAAAAGGCGCTGGAAAAAAAATCCCCTTAGGATTTTAGACTGTAAGAAGGAGCGCTGTCAGGATATTGCCTCTCGGGCCCCGATTATCCTGGATTTTTTGTGTCCCGAGTGCCATCGGCACTTTGAAGGGGTCAAGGAAGAAGGGGCTTCGTTAAATATACCTTTAGAAGTGAATCCCCGGATAGTAAGAGGCCTGGACTATTATACCAAGACGGCCTTTGAGATAGTTAGCCAGTGTCTGGGGGCCCAAAATGCAGTGGTCGCCGGAGGGAGGTTTGATGATCTGGTGAAGGCCCTGGGAGGTCCTGATACCCCGGCTATCGGCTTTGCCTTAGGGGTGGAGAGGGTAGTGGAGCTTCTGCCCGGGGAGGGACTGGATTATGGTAGCCCCTATTTGTTCATTGCCCCCCTGGGAGCAGAGGCCCGGAAGTTGGCCACAAAGATCATGAGCACAGTGCGTCCTTTAAAGATTAAAGCCGAGATGGAATATGAAGATAAAAGCCTTAAGGCTCAGATGAGAAGGGCTCATAAATTGGGGGCCAGATATGTCTTGATAATCGGCGATGAGGAGCTTAAAGAGGGAAGGGGTATCTTCAGGGATATGAGCAGGAAGGCTCAAGAGGATGTACCCCTTGATCCCTTTGATAGATTGATCGAAGAGCTAAGGGAGAGGATAAATAATCAAGGATGCCCAGGGCAGAAGAACAGAAAATAAGGTCGGTTCTTGAATCTTGACACATTTAATAAAAGGAGAATGAGGGGGTGTCAGATGATTTGTGACATTTGTGGACAAGAGGGTGCGCGCGTCCGCAAGGTTGCCAGAACCTATGGCAGGGGTAAAGATCTACTGGTGATAGAGAACATCCCAGTGGTGAGTTGTCCCCATTGTGGAGAGAGCTACCTGACAGCAGAGACATTGCACGAAATTGAGCGTCTTAAACTCCATCGAAAGAACCTTGCCGTTGAACGCGCTGTGGAAGTTCTCAGCTTCGCATAATTGAAGGAAGTAGGGAATTTTGGGTTCATGGCTTTAATTTATAGAAGGCGGGAATCAGGGTCAAACCCTAAGTTCTAAGTTCCCCTCACCCTCTCCCATAAGGGGAGAGGGAAGTCCTATCCCATTTTACCCATACAGAATCCTGAAGAGCCAAAAAGAAAAAGATAGTAAAAACAAACTAAATATTACCACGTAATTGCAGACGGGCTTTCTTTTTGATATATTGGGTAGTGTGAACTTAACTGGATCTGGTTTTCTGAGAAAAAGCCAGCCAGTATAATCCTTCGACAAGCTCAGGACAAGATTATTGATATTGATCTTAACAAACTCAATAAGGGATAGGCGGGTTTTTTCCATTCTCCGTAGTACTACGAAGGATGAACCAGTCCCGCTAAGGCGATTCGTATAATGTAGGGGCCGACGCCTGCCTGCCGTAGCTCCCGGCCTTCGTAGCGACTTCGGCGGAGTAGGCTCGGCGCAGGCAGGTCTCTGTCGGCCTTAATCCTTCGACGAGCTCAGGACAGAGAGTGGATCTAAGTACTGAAAGGTTAATCAATATCGTTCAGCCCTCAGTAAGAAAAGGAGAAAAGTCATGCCTAAGGTACTTAAAGTGTATTTAGATACTTCCGTTCC
>JAUWWP010000377.1 GCA_030616835.1 Deltaproteobacteria bacterium
GCAATTTGGTTGGATCGATGATTCTGGGCCTATGACTGGTTTTCAGACGATTGTTATCGGGAGTGCCAACCCCGGGAATACTATTACGGTGAGTGAGGGAACCTCCAACTGGACCGGGGTGGTCAATGCGAGTGGGTATTATTATATTGAAATAACCTTAGAGGAAGGTTCTTACACTTTATCTGTTACTGCCACCGATCCTGCCGGCAATGATAGTCTTTCATCAACTGTGGTGGGTGGTCTTATAGTGGATCTAACCGCTCCTGGCGAACCGACAATTACATCTCCGACAGCCGGTGCCACCAATGTCAATGCCTTGGCAGTGGCAGGGAGTGCCGAGGCCGACTCTACGGTGGAGGTCTTTGATGGAATAGCCTCCTTGGGGACGGTGGTGGCAAACGGCGGGAGTAGTTTCAGCCTGATGACCCCGCCTCTGGCTGATGGCCCGCATACCTTCTGGGCTACGGCTACTGATGCGGTGGGGAACGAATCCCCCACTTCGGCCCCGGTAGTGGTATTTATTGATACGGTGGAGCCGGAGGTGGTGATTAGCTCGCCTACTTCAGGGAGGATTTACAATACTAATCAGGTAGTAGTCTCTGGCAGTGTAACTGATGATGAACCTTCTCCCGGATTAGAGACAGAGGTAATGGTCAATGGCACTACTGGACCCAGGGTGGGTAACAATTGGACAGTGATCCTGACGGATTTAACCGATGGCAGCTTAACCATAGACGCTACCGCTCGGGATCTGGCCGGCAATGTAGGGGTATCAGCTCCGGTGAATATCTGCATTGATACACAAGCTCCGCAGATAAGTATAACTTTGCCTGTTGATGGTTCTACCCTTAATGAAACCGAGCTAAATGTAACTGGGACGGTAACTGATCCTGCTGACTCATGCGGAATTGATTATGTATTGGTTAATGGCTTAACCGCGTTGGGGACTGATAAGTGGATGATTGTTCTGAGTAGTGGACTGACTGAGGGACAGTATACGATAACCGCCGATGTCCGGGACAATGCGGACAACTGGAGTTCCACTTCAGTGAGTGTATTTCTGGACCGGTTTGATCCGGAGGTTACTATCACCAGTCCTACTGATGGGTCAATCTGGGGGAGTAGCACTATGCTGGTGAGAGTCACAGTTAATGATCCTTCACCTGCCTCAGATATTGAAATGGTGGAGGTTAATGGGGTAACCGCCAATCTTGTACTCGGAGAATGGACGGCAACTTTAGATGGTTTAGGTCCCTGTGATGCTTCATTTTCAATCGAGGCCAGGGCCTATGATTTTGCCGGGAATGAGGGTGTTTCTACTCAAGTTAGTGTGATGATAGATACTAAGAGGCCGGAAGAGCTAATTATTGATCCTTTGCCTACCTGGGTTAATACGGCTACCCTGATAGTGACGGGTAGTGTTTCCGACTACTGCAGTGGGGTGGATAGTGTTGTTGTCAATGGGGTAAGTGCATCTATAGATACGGGCAATTGGACCTGGACGGCGAGCTTGCCCGGCTTGCCTCCGTGCAGTAATGTATATTCGATCACGGCTGAGGCCCGTGACAATGCCGGGAATTCCTCTTCTGTCTCAGAGGGTGTAGAGGTGGATACGGTGGTGCCTACTATAACCATCACCTCCCCGACACCATCTTCTACGGTTGAGGTCTCTATGCTAATAATTCGAGGAGATGTTAGTGATAGTTGTTCCGGGATAGATAGGGTTGAGGTTGTCCTTAGTGGGCCGAGTACCGGGGTAATGTGGGCAGCCTGGGGGGCGGGGACATTCACTGCAACCTTCACCAATATAGGTCCGGGGAGCTACACGGCTACCGCCACGGCTTATGATGATGCCGGCAATTGGAGTTCCACTTCGGTGAGCTTCAATTATACCTATCGGGTTCCCTACACCATTACCATTATGGCAGCAGAAGAAGAGGCAGTTGGGATTACCACTGTGACGGTAACTCTGTCAGACGATGCCGGAGCGGGTATAGCCGGTCAGGAGAGTAATATTACTGTGAGCTCGGACCGGAACACCATTATTAATCCGGAAGATATTCCTGGGGGGGGCGATGATTTTGAGAGTGGTGATCTTGTTACCGGGGGGTGGTCGTTTACTACCGGGGCTTCAGTTAATAATACGGTAATACCTTTTGCCAACGATCTTGATCCTTTGAGCATCTGGTGGGGCTATTTTGATACCGGGGGTAAGATCTGGAAGGTAATTGATACCAGGGGTTATATAGATATTCAGCTGAGCTATCAGCTGCGTATCTATGATTTGGATGCGGGTGAGTATTTCAGGGTGGAGTATTCTACCAATGGGGGGGGTGTTTGGAACATAATTGAGGAGATTGAGGGTGGTAGCTGGCCTTTGTGGCAGAGCAGGTCTTTTGATCTATCTGCTCTTGACCCGGCAGTGGAGAACAATCCGCAGTTTGCTCTTCGGTTTGGTCAGGATGCTGATGCGGCGGCGAATGTTTCCCTCTTGGACAATGTGACCCTGACCGGGGAGCCGCTGGAGGATGCGATTGTTATCACGAGTTCAACCCCTGCTGGGGTTTACACCTATGAGGTAAAGAGCTGTTATCTTTCCGGCTCACCGGATGATAAAGGTCCGGCTACCCTTTGTGCAATCTGGGATGACAGGATTAATGCTTCTTTGACGAGCTTTCCCTGTGCGGTGATTTACTTTAAGGCTCCTACCCTGGTGATAACCGATCCGGTGGCAGGGGCGCTTCTGGGCTCGGCTGATGACAGTGTGCCCGGAGGGAATTTTCAGTATACGGTAACCGCTACTACCGATGCCCCGGATGGGAGCACGGCAGTGCTTTATCTTAATGGGATCTCTGAGGATGATGTTTTAGTAGGGGCTGGAGGCTCGGTTACCTTTCCCAGTGTGACTTTGGCTCAGGGCTCAGTTACCTTGATGGTGGAGGTAACGATTAAGGATTGCGATGATACCGGCAGTGACAGTATCGGGCTCACTGTTGATATAACCGCACCTGGGGTAACTATAGACTCACCGACTGACGGCTCCACTTTGAACAACACTACTGTCCAGGTAAGTGGAACTGCGGCTGATATTAATGAGATAACTAAGGTTGAGGTTAATGGGCAATTAGCTTCGGGCACTGAGAGCTGGGTGGTAACCATCGATGGTTTGAGCCAGGGGGTAAACACCCTGGTGGCCGCTGCCTGGGATGAGGCGGACAACTGGAGTTCCACCTCTATCCAGGTATTTGTGGATTCGATTGCTCCTCTGGCACCCAACATTGCTTCTCCTTCCTCTGGGCCTACCAGTGATAATACCCCGACAGTTAGCGGGACTGCGGAGCCTAACTCTGAGGTGAA
>JAUWWP010000058.1 GCA_030616835.1 Deltaproteobacteria bacterium
AATCCAAAACTCAAAACATTCCCTTCAACAGGCCTGTCCTGAGCGAAGCCGAAGGGCTCAAGAAAAGGTTTTAAACATTTGATATTTGGATTTTGAATTTGTTTAGGATTTAGGATTTGTAATTTAGAATTTAGCATCATAATGATGTATACGTAAATATTTTAGATGCTTTATATAGCTATCCCCTAAGAGTTAGGAGGAAATCCAAACGAGATGCCGCGAAATAAAGAAAAAGGAAAGATTGGCTTTATTGGGGCTGGGAATATGGGGGAGGCCCTGATTAAAGGGATGCTTCTTTCCCAAAGTTTTAGTCCGCAGCAGCTACTGGCCAGCGATAAGGTATCTGGGCGGCTAAAATACCTTGCCAAAACCTATAAGATAAAGGCCTTTGAAAAGAACTCCGAGATTGTCTGGCGTTCAGAGGTCATTATCTTAGCGGTTAAGCCCCAGAATCTGGAGGAGGCTCTAAAGGAGGTGAGAGAAGGACTCAGCAAGGACAAGCTCCTTATCTCCATCCTTGCCGGAATCCCGGTGGGTAAGGTCCAGGATTTCCTAAAAAAGGGGAGCAAGGTAATCCGGGCTATGCCCAATGCTCCGGCTCTGGTTCAGGAAGGTGCTACGGCAATCTTCCGGGGAGATCAGGCCACTGAAAAGGATGAACAGATTGCCCGCCGGATCTTTGACTCGGTGGGGAAAACCATTATCCTCCAGGATGAGTCTTTGATGGATGCCGTAACTGGTCTAAGCGGCAGTGGTCCTGCTTACGTTTTCGTGATTCTCGAATCACTCTCTGACGGCGGAGTTAAAATGGGGCTATCCCGGGAGGTAGCCACAAATTTGGCTATCCAGACCCTCGCTGGTGCTGCCAAGTTAGCCCGGGAGTCAAGGAAGCATCCGGGAGAGCTGAAAGATATGATTACTTCACCCGGGGGAACAACTATTGTCGGACTTAAGAAACTGGAAGAAGGGGGACTGCGGGCGAGCTTGATGGAGGCGGTAGAAGCAGCCACCCTACGCGCAAAAGAACTGTCAAAAGGAGGTAAGAGATGAAGATTACTCCACTGGATATCCAGCAGCAGCAGTTTACAGTCAGGTTCAGAGGGTTTGATCAACGGGATGTAGAATCCTTCCTGGAGCTGGTTCGCAATGAATTTGAGGAGTTGATCAAAGAGAACAACTCACTTAAAGACGAACTCCGGAGAAAAAACGAGCAGGTTGCAAAATACCAGGATAATGAGCAGACCCTGAAGGAGACAATGATAACCGCTCAGAAGATTACAAAAGACGTCAAGACCAATGCAATCAAGGAATCAGAGGTGATAGTAGCTGAGGCTAGACTCAAAGCCCAGGAGGTCCTCAACAGCGCCCAGCTACGAAGCCTGGAAATTATCGAAGAGATCAAAGAGCTAAAGCGGCAGAAGATCCAGTTTGAATCAAACCTCAGGGCCAATATCGAAACCCATTTTAGGATGCTGGAGGCGGAGGCGAAGAAGGCGGAAGAATTCGACGCTCTGGAGGAAAAGCTGGAGTTCCTCCATAAAAAGTAAACCCCGTTACAAGCTCACCATTTAGGCAATCTGTCTAACGAGGCACACGAAGCTTTAGTCCGCCTCTTGTCCTGAGCCCTTCGACTTCGCTCAGGACAGGCCTGTCGAAGGAGACTCGGATTTCTAACGGGGTAAATTAAATTATATATCTATCATATATCTTATCCCCGATAAAGACATCAACTATCTGGGGATCAAACTGAGTCCCACGGACTCTTCTTATTTCGAACAGAGCCTCCTCAACTGTTAGTGCTTTCCGATAAGGCCTATCGCTGGTCATGGCATCAAAAGAATCAGTAACGGCAATTATCCGGGCATAAATATTTATCTCTTTTCCCTTGAGACCATCAGGATAACCCCTGCCGTCAAAATGCTCATGATGGTTGCGGAGCAGAGGCAGAGCAGGACGAAAGATTTCAACCGGTCTGATAATCTCCTCCCCGATTATTGTATGGCGCTGGACATGAGCGTATTCTTTTGTGGTCAGGCGGCTGGTTTTTTTTAAGACGGCATCTTTAATCCCGATTTTCCCAATATCGTGCAATAAAGAGCCGTACTCTAAAATCTCCAACTGCTCCTCGGAAAGATTAAGAAAGTTGAGTCTCTTTGCTATTTCCAGGGAGAGTTGACTCACCCGGTAAGAGTGCCCTTTGGTAAATGGATCCTTGGCCTCGATCGCCCCGGAGAGAGTCTTTACCATATCGAAGTTGGCTCGCTTAAGTTGAGAATACGCCCGTTCCAATTCAGATGTCCTCTCAATAGACTCCTTTACGGCTTCCTCAAGCTCCCTCGACATATTCACTCTCGCCGCCTCTTCCTCTTCCAGTAGCCTTTTATGCTGGATTGCTCTTTCAAGGGCGATAAGAAGCTCATCCTTTTTAATTGGCTTAGTAAGATAATCAACAGCACCTTTTTTCATCACCTCAACCGCGGTCTCAACATTAACGAAACCGGTTAACATGATCACCGGCAAGGTTTTATATTCTTTTTTAATATGTTCTAATACCTTAATACCACCGACTTTCCTAATGTCGCAGGTGACCACTTCGAAGGAATTCTCCTCCAATATCTTATATGCCGTCTCAGCATCCTTCGCCTCACTGGTGAGGTAGCCGGCCTTATCAAGGTGCACCCGGAGGATACTTCTTGCCTTCTCATCATCATCTATTATTAAAGCTCTTTTCGCCATTTTTGCCTTTCTTTTATCAAGTGACCCACGGACGCGGGATGAATATCTCTTGGTAGCGCTGGAGGGCATAGCGGTCAGTCATTCCCGCAATAAAGTCGCACACCCTTCGCTCCGGGGGGTCCTCTTCCCGGAACCTTCCCGCCTCCGGGCTAAAGCTCTCGACATTTTCCAGATAGTATTGATAAAGGTCGGTCAGGATCTTGGAGCACTTGATGAAATCAGCATAAACCTTCTCCTGGGTATAGACATGGGCATAGAGGAACTCCCTTAATCCCTTAAGGGCCTCATAGGTCTCCTTGTTCATCCGGATGCGGGAGCCGTCGTCTCTTAAGCTATTATAAATAATATCAGTAACCATCGTATTAATCCTTTGGGAATGGGTATTACCCAAGCTCCGGCAGTACTCCTTCGGAATATCCCCTTCCTTAATTACTTCCCCTCGCAGGGCATCATCCAGGTCGTGATTAATGTAAGCAACGACATCAGCAATCCTCACGATCTGCCCTTCCAGGGTGGAAGCCATTACCTCGGTATCATCGGAGAGGATCTCGCTCTGGTCTTTTGAATGATGAGAGATACCATTGAGAACCTCGAAGGTAAGGTTTAGCCCCTGACCATCATTCTCCAGATACTCCACCACCCTTATACTCTGCTGGAAATGCTTAAATCCTTGAGGAAGGATTCGGTCTAAAACTTCCTCACCGGCATGGCCGAAGGGTGGATGGCCCAGGTCATGAGCCATTGCGATTGCCTCGGTCAGGTTCTCGTTGAGTCTTAGTGCTTTGGCAATGGTCCTGGCAATCTGCGCGACCTCCAGGGTATGGGTTAACCGGGTGCGGTAGTGATCCCCGCTGGGGGAGAGAAAGACCTGGGTTTTATGTTTCAGCCTGCGGAAAGATTTGCTGTGAATGATCCTATCCCGGTCGTGCTGAAATGCCGGGCGGATGGGGCAGGGCTCCTCCTGCCTTACTCTCCCCCGGGTCTCAGAACTTAATTTGGCGTAAGGAGAGAGGATCTTTCTCTCCTGCTCTTCCAGCATCTCCCGAATTAGCATTTCTTTTCGAGATCACAATTGGTCATTGAGATATGAACCACGAATCCTTCGACAAGCTCAGGACATGTTTCACGAATTATACGAATTTTTTCTAACAGCGGGGCGTCTCGAAGGATGTGATTTGAAAAATGTAATACAATCATTTGCAATTTACAATTTACAATCTCCGTTTGGAATTTGGAGGTCTTATCCGATCCTTTCAGGTAATACCTCTCCCCGTTGAGGAGAACAAAATAGCTTCCAGATGAGGGGTCAAATTCGATATACCGGGCAAGTTCATAATAGCTGGCTCGGCAGAAGCGAGCCCGGTACCCACCCTTCTTTACCCGGCAGTAAAGCACATTGTCTTCCCCGACCTGGAGGGTGCTTAGGTTAAGGGTCTCTGTGCTCTCGTCATTGAGCAGAATTGCAAAATACGCACCTTTAGCTTCAGCAGAGGGATTATAATCCAGGGATTTTACCAGGAAGGGAGCATCCTCGACCTCCACATAACTCCACTCCTTCCCGATCGCGATCAGATAACTTCCCCGGGAGTCTCTCTTTAAGCTTCGGCTGAATAGCTTACAGGTCCTTTCATGGGTGATCTCCACCCCTTCGTGATACCACCTTCCTTCTTTGTCGAACCGTAGGCTCGGATGTTCGGGACTGTCCACCACTTGGTTAAAAAGCCTTTTTGCTATCCAAAAGAATGGTCACCGGACCGTCATTTATCAGCTCTACCTCCATCTTAGCCTGAAATTCACCCAGGGCAGCCTTAATCCCCTGCAGCTTAATTTTAGAAGCAAAGTATTGGTAAAGCTCCTGGGCACGGTCGGGCTCGGCTGAGAGCGAAAAGGAGGGTCTTCTGCCTTTGCGGCAGTCTGCATAAAGGGTAAACTGGGAGACTATCAGGATCTCTCCCTCAATATCCTTCAGGGAGAGGTTTAGCTTTCCTTCACTATCCTCAAAAATCCTCAAATTGACGACCTTATCCGCTAAGTAATCGGCATCTTCCTGGGTATCTTCCCTGCCGACGCCTAAAAAAGTTAAAAGACCCCTTCCGATCTCACCGACGGTGCGGTTGGCAACCGCTACCCGGGCCTGCTTCACCCTCTGGATTACTGCCCTCACTGAGAATCCCTCTTTTTAACTTATTATTAAGGTATTTCGCTGGATAAGGCAAGAGATTTTTAATGAATTTCCTTGACTTTTAGAAACTGTAATGATATGTAGCAAAAGGTGATTGAACTTCAGGTAAATTAAATTTCCTACCAAGGAGGGAAACATGGTTAGAGGGGGAAGGGGACCATGGGATAAAGGAGGGGGCACTCCGGAGTTCCCAGATATTGATATCGATAAGATTATCAAAAAGTTCCAGGAGGCTTTTCGGGGTAAGCTGTCCGGTGCATGGGTCGTTTTACTACTGATATTGATCATTGTCCTTTTTACCGGGGCTTATCGAGTCGGGGTTGATGCAAGAGGGGTGGTGCAGAGATTCGGGAAGTATGTGAGGACAACCGAACCAGGGCTTCACCTAAAAATGCCGCTGGGAATCGAAAAGGTTACCAAGGTAAAGGTCGATCGGGTCCACACCGAGGAATTCGGTTTCCGAACATTGCGCCCGGGAG
The DNA here is from genome assembly GCA_030616835.1 of Deltaproteobacteria bacterium. Lineage (GTDB taxonomy): Bacteria > Desulfobacterota. The sequence goes on from JAUWWP010000058.1 coordinate 5,398, forward strand.
TAAGAACCGAATATGCAAGAAGAGGGTATCTTGATGAGTCCTTGATGTTAACCGGCGATCTAAACATTGCCGAGGTCCAGTGGATAATCCAGTTCAGGATCTATGACCCGGTTAAATATCTATTTGAGGTGAGAGATGCCCGGACTACTATCCGGCATATTTCCGAGACCGTGATGCGCCGGGAAGTAGGAGATAGAAGTGTAAATGAGGCAATAAATAAAAGACAGGAGATTGCTCAGCAGGCAAGGATAGATATGCAGGCAATTCTGGATACTTATGATACCGGGATCAGGCTGGTTACCGTGGAGCTGCAGGATGTTGTGCCCCCGGAAGCGGTGAAGGCCGCATTCAATGAGGTTAACCAGGCACTTCAAGAAAAAGAGAAGATGATAAACCAGGCCTGGGAAGAGTATAACAAGGTGATCCCCCTTGCCAGCGGTGAGGCCGAGAAGACGATAAAGTCAGCCGAGGGTTATGCCCTGGACCGGGTAAACCGGGCAAAGGGGGATGCTAACCGATTCATTGCGGTCTGGAAGGAGTACAGTCGCGCCAAGGATGCCACCAGAAGAAGACTTTATTTGGAAACCCTGCAGGAGGTTCTTCCTAAGCTGGGAAAGAAGTATGTTATCGATCCCGAGCAAAAAGGGCTACTACCCCTTCTGCACCTGGGTCGGGAAGGAGAGACAAAATGAATCAAAAAAGTTTAACCATTATCTTAGCAGCACTGGCGTTTTTAGTTCTGATACTTTTGGGAGGTAGTTTTTATACCGTAAGCGAGACCGAACAGGTCGTGATAACCCAATTCGGAAGGCCGGTGGGATCGGCCATAACAGAGGCGGGCCTGAAATTTAAATTGCCCTTTATTCAAAAGGCAAATTATTTCTCCAAGCAGTTGTTAGAATGGGATGCCCGGGCTGAGCAGATTCCAACCAAGGATAAGAAATTTATCTGGGTTGATACCTTTGCCCGGTGGAGAATCGTTGACCCGTTAAAATTCTTAAAATCGGTGAACAATGAGTCAGTAGCCCAGGCCCGGCTGGATAATATTATTGAGGCGGCAACCAGGAATTTTGTCAGCTCTTACCTATTGATTGAGTCAGTAAGGAATACAGACCGGGAAATGGATATGGTCGAGGTCGGGCTGGAGATGGAGGAAAAAAGAGCAGTAGCGGAAGTTAAGGTGGGGAGAGAAAAGATAACCCGGGCGATATTGGCAGAGGTCGCAAAGATGGTGCCGGAATATGGTATTGAAGTGGAGGATGTGAGGATAAAGAGGATAAATTATGTGGAAGATGTGAGAAGGGAAGTCTATGAGAGGATGAAAAGCGAAAGGAAAAGAATTGCCGAGAAGTATCGCTCCGAGGGAGGAGGCGAGAGTGCTAAGATAGAGGGAGACCGGGAGAAGGAGTATAAGAGAATTACTTCCGAGGCCTATAAGAAAGCCCAGATCGTTATGGGTAAAGCCGATGCCGAGGCAACCCGGATCTACGCCGATGCCTACCGGAGGGACCCGGAGTTCTACTCATTTGTCAATACCCTGGACACCTATAAGAAGACCCTTGATAAGGATACCTGGTTGTTCTTGAGCACCGATAGTGACTATTTTAAATATATAAAGAAATATTCTAAATAAATTATAGGAAATCCCTTTCTCCAATCCTAACTGGGAAATAGAGGTCCTTTTCCAGATCCAACTCCCCCCCGTAGACCCGGTTATAGACGGCATAGCTGTTCAGAACCTTTTTGACATACTCCCGGGTTTCCTGAAAAGGAATGTCCTCCACGAACTGATCGATCTCCTCCCAATCGCTATTGCTCAGCCACTTCGTAACATTATGGGGTCCCCCATTATATCCGGCAAGGGCAAGTGGGATATTCCCCTGGAACTGCTGGATGAGTGATTCTAAATAAAAGCTTCCAAAACCAATATTGATGTCAGGATCATATAGATGCTTCTGCTTGAAGGGGAAAAAACCAGTACTCTCAGCGATTCTTTTTCCGGTTCCAGGAATTATCTGCATCAGGCCAATAGCATTCATCCGGGACCTGGCCTCAGGGCGAAACCGGCTTTCTTCCTGAATAACGGAGTAGATCAGGTTAGAAGTAAGGCCGTACTGATGCGCATAGTTTTCCACCAAACGACGGTAGCCCCGGGCATAGGCCAGTCGCCAGATATCGAGGTCTGCTTCATCAGGAGGATTTTCCAGTTCAGCCCCAAAATGGTTGCGTGCTACCAACTGGGAGCGCCGGTAATCCTCCAGCAGTAAATAAAATCTGCTCAGGATAAGCAGGGTATCCCTGGAGGGATTTCTCTCCTCGATGATTCTGAGTTCCTCCTCGGCCTCGGAAATAAGCTTCAGCTCCTTTAGTTCCCGGGCCCGCTCCAGATGGAATGAGTCCGGGGGGGAAAGCAGGGGAGAAGAGGGATCTGGAACAAGCTGGTCATCCCGACTAAATGATTGCCGATCCCTGCTGGGAAAGACCTCTCCCATCTTCAGACATCGGTATCGGGCGAGGATCCCGTAGTAGCTGGGTGGATAATCATTAACTAACCTGAGATAATTACGGAGTGCCTCATCCATTTGCCCCAGATTTTCTTTAGCCCGAGCCTCCCAGTAAAGAGCCCTTCGGATCCATTTAGGGTCGCTGAACCTATTCTCTTTAAGCTTCCGGAAATAAATCAGGGCCTGTTCATACTCTCCTGAACTGTAAAGATACCATCCTACCTTCCAGAGAACACCCTCTTCAATTAGCAGAGGGCTTCCCGGGTATTTTTCGATTATTTGAGAGTAATATTGAACTGCCTGAGGGAGGTCACCTTCCCCTCTACTCAGCAAAGCCAGCTTGAAAAGAGAATTGTCCCCGCATCCATTTAGGCCGCAGGTTGAAACCGGTATATCAGCAGGGTGATGACTGTTCGCCGGGTACTCTTCATTTATTTGTTGATAGATCTGCCGGGCCTTTTTCTGATTTCCCGTCTGGGTATTGAACTTACCCATCCAGAAAAGGGCTTCTTCCCTTTCCGGAGTCCGATTACCCTTTTTGATGATCTTGGTAAACAGTTGGGCCGCCGTTTGCGAATCCCCCAGCCGGTAACGGCAGATCCCCATCTTCAGCAGAAGAGGGGAGACAAGCTCACTGTGACCAGAGGGGGCAATTAAGCTATAAATATCGGAAAATTCCCGGAGGGCCTGTCCATATTTATTTGCTTCAAATAATCGAATGGTGCGTTCGAAAAGCTGATCCGGGGATGGCTCGATCAAACTGGTTCGGTCATCCCCCAGAAATTTCTTCATCCTCCTGCGGGCCTCCCGCGCATAGGGGTCCAGAGGAAATTTCAGCCAGATATTTCGATAGCCCGTCGCTGCCAGCATGCTCGCTTCCTTTTTCTCCCAGCAAACGGCGATCTTGAATAAAACTTCGGTTAAGTAAGCAGTGGTGGGATGGTTTTTGTGGAATTCCTGATAAAGTTGTTGAGCTTGGGAAAACTGACCCAACCTTAAATAACAATCAGCGATCCCAAGCTCGGCCAGAGGACGGAAACGGCTAAAGGGAAACTGGTAAATTAGATATTTATAGGTAATAATTGCCTGGAACAAGTTATTCTGATACTGGTAGCTTCGGGCCAGCCAGTATTGGGCATAATCAGCTAACTGGGGGTAGAAAATGGATGCCTTTGCCAGAAACTGCACGGCCCGGGCATATTTACGCCGATTAAAATAGGATAGACCGAGAAGATAATTGACCTTAGCTTCTAAATGGTGCTTAGGATAATCCTTCTGGAAGCGCAAAAACTCATCGGCAGCCTTCCCGTATCTACCCTGGCGGTAGAGATCCAGGCCGTAGTCGAACTGCTTCTCCGGAGGGGAAAGGGAAGACTTTAGGAGAACAAAAGTGGCACAGGAGGCAATGAGAAGAGAGAGTAGAGATAGGAAAGTTATAAGAAAGAAGCCCCTGGTTTTCTTATGCATATCTTTTATATTATCTCCCAATTCGCAAGCTACGTCAAGATTGGCTCAAGTCTCACCGTGAGCAATTAACTAACATTTAAATTGTATTACCATGTGATTCGATACCTTTGACAATTTTTGACTTGCATTTCCCCCCTCCTGGCCACTATAATGCTAAATATTTCAGCGAAATTCAGGGCGGGTCATTATTCCTCACAGTATTTAGATATAATTTATTCTAAAATGCAGAAAAATAAAACGCGATCCCAGTTTCATAGAAAAAATGTTGATTGTTGAAACCCGCTCCCTACTTCATTTTATTCTGTTAAGAGTGTAGACCTAACTCTTCCCTCTTGATTTAAACCTTTTACTCTCAGGCAATGTATATTTTATCCAATTATATTCATCTATTAGTTTAGCTAGCGACCTACTACCCCCAAGCTCGGAGATTTTTTCTGTAGCTTCCCCACGGGTGCAATGTTTCTCTTCAGTAAATGTCTCTATAGCCTCATTTATCTCAATCTGCATCAAAGGCATAAATCTATGAGCGTAATCCTTTCCAGCAAATTTAATAATAGGAAGTTCCCAGTTTTTATCTTTCCATATTCCGTTTCTAATTCTGCGATCCCACATAACGAATAGATGAGGAACAATGGTATGAATAATTTTTGAACTATTAGTTGCTTGAAACCTGCTTCTTTTAGAACACCATGCTACTTTATTAAAAATTTCTCTAATTTTCTCCTTACTATCCTTTTCAAAATTTATATTTTCTATTCTTTCGTGCTCTAATTCTTTAATGAGATGATATATTTCTTGATATATCTGCTTAAATCTTTCGACATCTCCTTGAAAATGGGGATTCCACTTAGGAATAAAGTCATCAAAAAGTTTTGTTATTTCTTCTTCTGTGATACATTCAGATTCACTCCA
>JAUWWP010000213.1 GCA_030616835.1 Deltaproteobacteria bacterium
AATGGTTGCTCCGCAACCACTTGGGAATAGTTGCGGCACATCCTGCGGGGTCTGCAACTTATTGCTTATTCTGGACTTACGCCAAGATGACAGTGCAAAAGATTACCTGCTCATTTGGGGCGGTCGATTTTAGCCCGACGCCGCATCAGGCGATTACTGATGCCTGCCAGATATCTGATTGCTGGCGATTTGAAGGGGGGTGATCCACTGATCAGTGGCTGGGTAGGGTGATTGGGTGGGTTGGCCGAAATTTTCACCACTGAGACTGAGACTCAATCTCAATTGGCGTTTGTGGTGGCAGTAGCCCTTTGAGGCCATGCGAATTTAGAAAGTGGTGTCGATTGTCGATTGTGGTCGTGAGCTGGTCGGGTTTGATTTACGGGTGTTTTAGGATCCTAAAAAAAGGGTGTAAAGTTGAATTACGTTTTGCTGGGTAAGTCGATTTTTGGCCGGTCCGGGATTCGCCGGCGATCGCTGGTCAGAGGGTTGGTCGGGTTGGTTTGACTTTTCCCGGCAGATTCATATAAGGATGTAGGGGATCTCCACCAGGGCGAAGATCTCGTGCATGTCCGGGGTGATGTTTTCGGCGACGATGAGGATATCGGGGAGCTCTCTGCGCTTGGCGGTTTTGGCGAACATGATTGGATAGGCGATCGCTTGACCCAGGGTGGTAAAGCCGATGATTTTCTTGACCTCGATGATGGTGGGCTTGCCGAGCTTCCAGCCGATAGCGTCGATGCGTTTGAGGGATAAGGTCTGGGCATCGCCTTTGATATTAGCAGGGACCTCCGGAGGGACGATAACGGGGGTTCCTACCCGGACATCGTATGTAAAAGTGTTATAATCGGATCCGTGCTTAAGCAGGAATCTTTCCCAGATCGGGATCTCTTCGGGCATCATATGAGGGTAAAGTCGGTTTTTAAGGGCCATTACTCGAGGCCTCTTTGTTTTGGACGCGGTAGAGGCTTTCTAAGCGACGATCGGTGGCTGGTGTTGAAGTTGGGACGTGGTATATCCCAGGGTACATAGGGGAAAATATCTATATCGAGGAGATCTCCCTTCTTTAATTTAATGCCTGTTTTATTACTCCACTCGAACATGTATTTTTTGTAAACCCAATAGGGTATGGAAAGATGATATAGGTAGATGGATATTTTTTCGGGGGTGTCGGTTTGAAAATATTCGTCAGGTATGTCTGGGTCGTAATCAGGCATTGGTGTCAGTTTTGCGGAGGTCATGTGCTTTTCCGCGGGGGTTATGGGTTGTGTAGCGTTTTCCTCGGCAGAAGATGTAATAGGCGAGGCTGAGAAAATAGCAGGCGATTTTACGCCAGGGGATTATAGTTGATAGCCAGGTCATGAGACGTATCGCCGGGTTAAAATGCGGATGCCGGAAAGCTGGTCGCCGGCCTGCTTATCAAATACACTAGAGTTGATACGCCAGGTTGGTTGGAGGAGAAGGCCAATGGGAAGGGCGGCGGTGGAGCGGGTGATTGGGGAAGCGGCGATTGTTGTTAGGCCGGCGCCGAATATTGCAAATTGGGAGGCGCTGGCGACAACTTTTTGTAGTTGGACAGATTCATGGAATTGGACACCTCCGTCATCAAAGGTTACCATAAGATAGCGATTGCCGGCGTTGGCGTCGCAGGTTATTGAGAAATAGATGGAAATAATCTCGAGGGAAGTATTGGCTGGGACGATGTATTGCCAGTTAGCGCCGGCAACGGGATTTGGAATGGTGATGAGGTTGCTGGATGCTGGCCCGGCGGGTGCGATTCCCATTTAACGAGCTCCTATAATATCGATGTTAAAAGATGTGTATAGTGTGATTGCGGCTAAGGAAGAACAGCGGGTAACAACAGATTCGTTGCCGGTTAATTGTATATGACCTGTCCAGGTTAGAGGGGTGTCGACTGTAACGTAGCCGGTGATTAAAATGGCGGAGACGCGGGTGTAATCATCTCCACCATCAGAGAGAAACACGACGACTGAGCCGTCGGTTGGGCCAGGAGAACCTTCAATAACTGCGCAGGATACTGCTCGGAGGATCCCGAGCTGGACGCTTCGGGAAAAAAATGTGGCAACTCCGCTGTTGGGAATAGCGCCTGATGAACCGCCTACGCCCATGGAAGCCTAGCCCTCGGCCTGGTCGGCTGTCAGGAGAATTGCGACCAAGCCGAGGGGGATAAAATGTATTTTACTCATATGCGATGAAAACGGCCATGCTGGCGCCGTTGGCTACGGCAACGCTGGAGATGCCAAAGCAGTCGATACGTGAACCGCCGGCTACAGGGATGTCGACGGGAATGAATTGGGCTTGTGGTGCAGAAGCGGGACCGACCTCGGTTCCGTCCATAGGCTGAATAGCCTGGCAGAAGGGAAATTCGGCTGGAGCAAGGCCAACGTCATCGGAGGTTAAGCGGAAGGTTCCGATGCAGGGATCGTCCGCGGTTGAAGCTCCCGTATCGAAAATGGTTCCCATAACGCCAACAATGCGGGATGCTTTTTCAGCGATAGTAATGGTTCCCAGGTTAGCTTCGGTGGCGCCGGTGCTATCGGCTTGAACGGCGTCGCAGAATACGAGGGGTTTGTTTTCTGGAACTGTATCGCCGAAGATAATACCGCAGGCAACTCTGGGGGCGACAGCAAGAACGTTCCAGTTTTTGTGTTCGATAGTGAGGACGGATTTACCGGCAGCTTGCCAGTTGACTTTCCAGAGGTTTAAAGGCATGGAGCATGCTCCATAATTAGCGGAAGCAGGGCTGTTAACGCCTACGACGGGATAAATTCCCGGGGCTGGGTCGGGGGAGAGATCGCCGGATAAAGCATTAAGTCTCATAGCTCCGTCGAGGGATTCGTCTAAAACGGCGGTTGCCTGGGCGACGAGCATCCAGATAGCGAAGATGGTCCATGGTCCACCGGCTGGGAGGGTGATATTGGTTCCAACAAGGGCGAAAGTGTCGGCGGTTGTGCCGCCGGTTCCTCTAAGGACTTGTGCGTGTGTAGGCATATGTTATAAACCTCCTCCGGCCTTTTTTTTGTCATGGAGAGCTTTGGCTACGGCTGCAACACGGGCGATGTTTTTGGGATCGCCTTTAGGACCGCGTTCAGGCAGAGTGAGGGCTTCGAGAACAGCTCGGTAGGGAGAAAATCCACGCTCGTAATCGTCGGCGGCGAGGGCAACACCTTGGGCCCAGCGTTCCGGACCTTTAGCGAGGGTGGCAGATTGCCAGCCGGCGGTTCCCTTTTTCTTAACGCCTTTGCCGAAAGCTCCTCGAGTGATGGCGGCCTGGACGCCGCTATTGTATGATTTTTCGGCTTTGGCGGTTTGATCGGCCCAGTCGGCCTTTGGAGATTCGACTCCGGCTCGATATTCGGCTTGGTTGAGTTGCGTAGAATCGACCCATTTCTTTTTGATGCGATCCATGGATTTGACTTTGGGCATAAAATTACCTCGTTGTAATGGGCTGTTATAAAATCGGTTGAAAATATATAAAGAAAAAGCTTGACCGGTCAAGGGAAATATTGTATGCATTAGTCGCAATGAGTGCGAGTTATCAACATGCTTATTCCTAAAGGGATAAAATAATTTAACAGAGGTAATGATAATAAGCATGTGGAAATATGTGGATAAGTAGGTTAAAGAAGGGGGGGGTAGGCATTTAGCATGTGGAGGAAATGTGGATAAAATGTGTAAAACTATTATCCGGTTGGTCCGGGATCAGGGTAATCAACAGCTTATCAACATTCCTGGAGATGTAGCTCGACATTTGGGATTGAAAGGAGGTGATGCGGTAGTATTTCAGATTTTGGAAACGGGGTTTGTTGTGATGTCAAAAGTAAAGCCGGTGGATTTCGATAAAGTTATAGGAAGGAAGGTTTGAGAGATGGGTGATAGGGTTATATTAGAAATATTTACAGAGGATGGCATAACGAAGTTGATAATAGGTAAGGAAATTAAAGATCGGCTGGGAATAGAAAACTTTGCTGATGTTATGGTAATGGATGGGTTGGTAACTGGGGCGCTGTATATATTTAGTGGATCGAGAATGGCGGAGGAGATTGAACGTAAGGAGCAGTTAAGGAGTAAAGAATGATTGACGAGGCTGGAAAGGAGGCTATGGAAAAGAGGTTCAGGGAATTTGGTGAATTGTGGAGCGGGATTCTTTATAAGGAGAAGGTGGTTCACCCGGAGATCTTGTTGCAATGTTACTACCTTGACGTGATAGCCGGGCAGTTAATGGAACTTAACAAGCCGAAGCAGATTGTTTTGCCGCCGATGGCAGGGAGAAATTGATTTATGATTAGAAACACGCAGATTAAATATACAGCGGAGGTGATAAGAAAGCATCTTGATGGGTTAATGCCAATAATAGAAAAGGTATATGAATTACACAGAGTGTCGCATGGTTGGACAATGAAAACGGCGGCCAGGGAGATCCAGAAACAGGAGCTTGTGAAGCTGGGTATCCTGGACGGGAAGCTGTGGCCGTAGGCCATGAATTTTCAAGTGGTAGGAAGGAGAATAGAGACTTGACAAGGAGTAAGAGAGTTAAACCGGCGATGACCTACGGTGAGGTCGTCGCTGATGATTTGAAATTTTACATCGAGGAGCGTATCATAGATTCCCCGATTTATATTGGTTTGATTGCAGATAAGCAGCGACAAAAGCGTGAGGGGTGGGCGATTGATTTTCTGCGGGCAAAGGGTATATTAGAGAGTAAAGCTACAGAGGAGAAAAAGAGATAAAGAGTTATGGGGCCGGCCTGGAGCTGCATGGAACATGCAGAATTAAACCAGGCCCGACCCCAAGCTCGCCCTTCCAAATCCTCCGCCCTTCCCCGTGACTCGCCCACCCAGCCGCCGCAGTGTCCCTTCCTGCCGGCGATTCGAATGTTCAGTGTGACCCCCCCCCATTTGACCAAGACCATGGGCCGCCTGAAGCGGCCTGCCCGCCGCCTCTGCGGCGTCGGGCGTCGGTGATAGTTTGTGTCTACGGTATCCCCTCGTCGGCATTGATTGCGCCCGCAAGGTTGGCGGGCGCTTCGGGTCTCGTCGCGTCCGCTCCTCGCTCCTCTTTTGTTCTCCTCGTTCGCAATTGGGCGACATCCCCCGTCGGCGCTGCTCGCTCCGCTCGCAGCGTCGGCGTCGCCCCGCTATCGCTGGGCTTTCCGCCTCCAGCCGCCGGCGGCACGCTCGGGGTGCGGTTGCCGGCTGTGGCCGGCGCCCTCTGGGGTCGACCTGCCGCGTTTGGCGCTGGCTCAACGCACTTCACCAGCCACGCACTTGCGATTTTGATGATCAGGTATGGGGGAATCTTTGGGGTAGCTACATATCCGCCTGCCAATCGGCAGGCGAAAGGGCGGCGTCGGGCTTTGCCCTCGACCGCCCCAAA
>JAUWWP010000580.1 GCA_030616835.1 Deltaproteobacteria bacterium
AACTGTGCATTGCCTTGAGCTGGTATGCCAATCCTGAGAGTAACTTGGGGGGATACTATATCTACCAGAGCACTGAGGCGGATGCATTTCAATACGGGGCCAAGCCCAGCGGTGAGCCATTTCTGGCTTTCGTTCCGGTAGGGATAACGGATTACTGCGACGATTACCTCACTACTAACGAAGCCACTTATTATTATGCCATTACCGCGGTAAACGATGACATTTTAGATCCTAACGAGAGCGGATTCTCCGAGACAGTGGGCATTATCATTAATGAGAAGATCCCGGAGGCTCCGGTAAATGTAACGGCAATCGCAATTAGTAAAACCAGTGTAACGGTATCCTGGGATGCGGTCACCGTCAATGTAGATGGCACAACGATTACCGATCTGGCCGGGTATAATGTCTACCGAAAGGAGGCACCCGAAGCCCCCTATGACTTTGTCAAATTTGTTTCCGAACCCACCACTAACTGTGTGGATTCAGGCCTGGAGAGTGGGGCTACCTATTTTTATGTGGTTACTGCCCTGGATACAAAAGGAAATGAGAGTGCTAATAGCATGGCGGCCCCGGTTACGCTTTCCACCGAATCGGAACCTCGTGCTCCCACAAATGTTAGGGTAACCCCGGAAAGCTCCACCCGCGTCCGGGTCGAATGGAATCCCGTCACCCATAATGTGAATGGCACAACGATTACCGATCTGGCCGGGTATAATGTCTATCGCAGTAATGTGAGCGGAACCAACTATACCCGTGCTAACACCGACCTTATTCTTGCCCCTAAAACTTCCTTTGAGGATCTGGATCTAACAACCGGGGATACCTATTACTATGTAGTAAGGGCCCGGGATACAACTGGACTCGAGAGCGTAAACAGCAATGAATCTAAGGTCGAACTTTTTTACATCGTGCCTATCCCTCAGAACTTGCTGGCCTTCCCCGCAGGGGAGAATTATATTAAATTTATCTGGGAAGAGCCGGTGGATGGGGTTATCCTGCAAAGATATCATATATATCAATGCAATAATCCACCTTCAGTGGGGCCATGCACCGAGGTAGGGGCGACCTATGGTACCGAAACATACCTTGTAGTTACCGGACTGACACACTGTCAGGAGAATTATTATACGGTTACAGCCGAAGAGTCAGGAGGGGACTTATCAGATTATTCTATGGAGGTATTAGCAAGACCCCATATCCCGGGTGATTTTTTCTGCGATGGGGTTGTTGATCAGGCTGATTATGATTATATTTTTCCTGGAGATGTAAATCCGGTCTTTGAAGAGGCCTTTGGCAGCACTTTTGGCCAGCCGAGGTACAGGGCCGAGGCAGATCTGAATCAGGATC
>JAUWWP010000505.1 GCA_030616835.1 Deltaproteobacteria bacterium
CGGCTGCTCCCGATTAAGACCTCGGTCCCCCCGGTAACCATCTCCTGAACCAATACCCCCTGGATGCTTGCCTTAGAATTATACTTCCTGGCGTTAGCGGTGACCTCGTCAAAGGCCCTCTTTACTGCATCCGCATCGGTTAGACTCAGGCGAATCACATCTGCCTCGGTCTTGTGGATTATTTCCGGACTATCTACTTTAACTACCACCGGGTAACCAATTGTTTTTGCTGCGCTAACGGCTTCCTCAGCAGTTGCTGCCGGATGTTCATTAGTGGTAGAAATACCGTAGCAGGTAAGAATCTCTTTCCCTTCATATTCAGAGAGGGTCTCGCCGGCATTATCCCAGATCCTGCGGGCCCTTCGGCTTCTCTCAGGACAGGCCTTTTCAGTATCAGGATGGTCGATGGCTCCTTCGTCCTCTTCCCGGGTCTTCAGGTAATTGCCGTAGCGGACCAGCTCTACCATGACATTAACTGCCTTTTCCGGGGTTCCGAAGGCAATCAGGTTAAAGTCTTTGTAGTAGTCGCTCAGGTTGGAAGAATCACCAGCAACTGAAATAATGGGTTTTCCTGATTTTTCCATCAAATTATGAATCTTTTCGGCAAATACGCCGGTTCCCCATTCACCCCTACGCCACTCCGCGGGGTCAAATCTTTCGGCTCTACTGCCAGTACCCTGCTTCTGACCATTTCGAGTGCTTTTGACTTCCTTGGATAACCGGACGAGACCCCTAAATATTAAATTATGAAGGAAGTGAAATATTCGTAGTCGGTAAAAAAGGAAGAGCTTCTTTACGATATACCACGCCGTGCTATAACGCCTTCGGCGATCCGTCTCCCCTCCTATCAGTGCGCCGAGGGTTATCATACTGTCAAAATTATCGTCCTCAATCAGTGCCCGCATTGCCTTAAAATGGCTGGAACGGCGGAGCGATCCGACCAGGTCCACCGGGTTAGCGTGACTCCAGAAATCGGGCATAAACCTATTGATTCGCTTCAGTGTTTCGACGGAAAGCTCGGGCAGGACCAGACCCCGGGACGCACACTGATCCGCAGCCACAACCCCCCAGCCGCCTCCGAGTGTCATTAAGGTTACCCGGTTTCCTTTCGGATAAGGTAACTGCCCGAAGCTTCGGGCCATATCAACCATCTCCTCAGTGGATGAGACCTCGATTATTCCTGCCTGTTTAGCTGCCGCTTCAAATACTTCACGCGAACCGGTCACGGAACCGGAATGAGAACGGGCGGCCCGGGCTCCTGCCTCGCTCTTTCCTATTTTCAAGACAATAATCGGTTTCTCCCGGCTAACCTCCCGCGCGACTGACAGGAAACGGTCACCTTCGCTAATACCCTCCAGGTACATAATAATGACCTTTGTTTCCGGGTCCGCTCCCAGATACTCCAGGAATTGGTAACTTTTGGTGATAGCCTCGTTGCCGCTGCTGACAAAGCGGCTGATCCCCAGAATCGCCCTTTCGGCCCAGGCCAGAAGCTGGATCCCGAGGTTACCGCTCTGGGAGATAAAAGAGATATTTCCCGGAGGAGGGCCGATGGGGGCTCCCAGGGCATAAAGCCTGTTTTTTGGAGAGCAAATTCCCATGCAGTTTGGCCCGATAATCCGGATGCCGAACTCGCCGGCGGTATCAATCAGTTCTCTTTCGCGCCTTTCCCCCTCAGGACCGGTCTCTTTAAAATTTGCTGAGATAACTACAATGTTCTTGACTCCTTTTTCTCCGCTCTCACGGATGACATTGCTGACCGAGGGAGCAGGCACCGCTACTACCACCAGGTCAAGATCATCTTTAATATCCTTTACTGACTTATAGGCCGGGCAGCCCAGAACCCTTTTTTCCTTGTAATTAACCATATATATTTTTCCGGGGTACCCCCGGATAATTAAATTCATCGGGATGATAAATCCCCATTTTCCCGGCATGCTGGAGGCGCCAATAACCGCCACCGAGCAGGGATTAAACAACGGTTCATAACTTTTTATGAGTTCAGGGTTTTCCATTTTATCCCAAATAATGATGCGTTATTGTAGGGGCCGACATCTCTGTCGGCCCGAATCCTTCGACGAGCTCAGGATAAGTTAAGCAGACTCCATTGGTTATTCGTTATTCGGTTGCGCTGCTCGCCCCGTGAAAAATTCTCGATATATATCGAAAGTAATCACATTTAGCAACTTATTTCTACGGGGCTCGCCCCGTGAAAAATTCTCGA
>JAUWWP010000093.1 GCA_030616835.1 Deltaproteobacteria bacterium
CCTTAAAGTAAGAGATGGAAAGGTTAAGATAACCCCTGGTTATGATGGTGTCTTCGGAAAGATCAGCCTCTTTGAGGAGGAAGAGAAAGAGGGGGAAAAGTCAGAGCAAATGAAGCTTTTCTGAATTTCCCTTGAGAGAAAGCAATTATGCTTATGTCCGAATCCCAGGAAGTGTACATTTTTTTCTGTTGCGAGAAGATCAAAAGTGGACGTACGGAGAAAAACAAAGGTAGACTAAAAGTAGACAAAAAGTAGACATCAGGGGAAAAGGAGGCTTTGGAGATTGAGGTCTCCCATGATACTTCTTTCTTCTCGGACCATGGGGAGAAAGGGGGTGAGATCATGGGGATCCAATTACACAAGAGACACTGCCAGGAGTTTGTGGTGGAGATACTGGAGGCATTTAATGATCGTCGCCTTGGTGAGGAGAAGGCCTGTGAGCTATTGGGGTTTAAGAGAGCCCAACTCTACAAGCTCAGGAAGAGATGGTTAAGGTGTATAATGAGGAAGGAGTCCTTTGAGCTCTATACCCGGAAAGAGAGTGCCTTTCACAGGCTTCCTGAGGAGGTGGAACAGTGGTTGCATCAAGAGCTCTCGTTTATTCGCCATGAAGCAGATGTCTATAGAGGGAAGTTTAACTTTGCTGTTCTGGCGGAAGAGGCGCAGAAGAGATTTGGCTCTTCCTTTCATCGGGAAACCTTTCGATTCTTTGCTCTGCGCCATGGCTATTACCATGCTTTGCCAGAGGAGAAAAAGAAGGTCTATGTACGCTTTGAGACCTCTGGGCCTGGCTGTTTGTTTCAACACGACTCCTCCCACCATCTGTGGGTTCCAGCATTGGGAGACATACAGACGCTCATCCTTACCAAGGATGATTATTCCAGGCTCTTTGTGGGGGCAAAACTTATTGAAAACGAAAGTAGCTTTGAGCATTTGCAGGTAGCGAGGAAAACAGTCGAGGAATACGGACGGGCTCTGGCCTACTATGTGGATCAACACAGCATCTTTTACTTTGGGGAACACCAGGGAGTTCATGTGCGCTACCGGGTAGGGCTGGATGAAGCGGAAGTTCAATTCAAGAGAGCCCTCGAGAGCCTGGACATTGGGCTTATCTACACAAAAAAAGGTCAGGCACAGGCTAAAGGGAAGGTGGAGAAAGCCTTTGACTATCTTCAGAGGCGCATCCCGTATCTGTGTGAGAGGCGTAAGGTAAAGATCGTCTCCGAGGCTCAGGAGGTAGTAGATGAGGTGGTGGAGTTCTACAATACCGAGAGAGAGCATCAGGAGACCGGAGAAGTGCCTCTCAGACGCTTTAAGGAGGCTCTTAAAGAGGGGAAAGGGAAGCTTCGCCCCTTAGCCCCTTCGGTAGACTTAGATCTCGTCTTCTCGCTTCATTATGAGCGCACTGTTAAGAAGAATGGCACCTTTAGCTTCCGGGGGAAGGGGTATAAGCTGGGGCGTTTTGGAGGGGAAAGGATCACAGTTTGTCTGATTCCGGAGAAAAAGATCATGGCCTTAAAAGAAGGTCACACGGGGGGGGAGTTCTATCTTTAAAGAAAAGTGAACATTGGGTGGGGGATCCACCCAATGTTCACTTTTGATTTTTACGGAACATGTGTTTCCCCTGATGTCTACTTTTGATTTTCGCAAAATGTCTACTTTTAATTTTCTCGGAACAATTTGTAAAATAATGCTTGACAATTCGTTATAATTGTATTACATTATTATTGATGAAAGGAAGGAGGATTAAAATGTGCAAGGAGAAAGGTCATTAATAACTATTGTTCCACAGTTAACTCTCTAAAGCGATTTTCATCCCAAATCCCTTGAAAGTCCGGGTCACTTTTAGCCTCTCCTCTATTTGGCGGGTGATATGCAAAGGATTTTTCTAAATCATTATAAGCCAAATTTTTGATTTCTTCTTTTTCTATTTCCGGTAAATTTTCTGCCTTCAATACATAATAACATGCCTTGTTAAAGAGGATATCCGCTACATCTCTGTCGGTTCCTTCCCCCACCTTCTCTTTTTCAGATATGAAATCAGATAAAACTTTTATTGCTTCGTCATATTTATTTATTTTCCTATAAAGTCTACCTAAGAAAATATGGAGTTTTCTATCTATAAGCAGTTTTCTTTTTAATGGTAGTATTTCTTCAATTACCATTTTACGTTCGTTAATATTCCCGGTAGCAAGTGCGTTAACAGCCATAGTTATTGCTCTTTCGTATGTAATTTCCTCCTCAAACTTTTGTTTTGTCTCTCTTATATCCTCTTTAGTTTTTTCAAGTTCACGTTCCAGTCTTCGTGCCAATATAGTTATTACTCTCTCTCCACTAAAACCTGCAATTATACATAAACTACTTAAGAAAAGTATGTTTTGAATCATATCGTCTGTTTTAAACTTCCCAATCCAAATTAAAGCAAAGATTAGTACGATTCCTCCGCCAATACCAAACAATATTTTAATAACAATATACCCCAAAAAAGCGACAATGACTCTAAAGGAAATGTTCTTAATAACTATATTTGCATAATTGGTATCAAGACGTGATAAACCTCCTAAGACTCCTCCAAATCCTCCAGACAAAATTATAATGCTTAATATTTTTAATAGACTCATTGGTATTTACTTTTCCATGAAGGGATCGTCTCCGGCTAAAGAAGCATATCTGGCTTGTATTGAAAGATAAATCTTATTTTAGCTTATTTATTTGCCTTGTCAAGAAAAATTCTTGCGGAAAATAGGGACAGCACCCGTTTTATCTCATCTTTCTATACCTCTATTTTGTTAGGCTTCCACTCCTTCCTGAGGATACCATGGTATAATGAATCCCTGTATTTTCCTCCGACAAAACTACTCTCTCTCAAAACACCTTCAAGTTTTGCCCCCAGTTTATCAATTACTTTCTTTGATGCCTTGTTTTCTTTTGCGCATTCTATTATGATTTTATTCAGCTTTAATTTATTAAAACCAAAATTTATTATTAGTTTACATGCTTCAGGAACATAACCTTTGCTCCTGTAAGGCTTTCCCAGCCAGTACCCTACCTCTGCACGATTGTCCATTTTATTGAATCTCATTAAGCTGGCGATGCCAATTAATTCATCATTCTCGTTTAAGGCTATTGCAAAAACATATTCCTCTTTTTTCTTCATCTTTTTTTGAGAGTCTGCGATAAACTTCTTAGCATGCTCTATGTTATAAGGATATGGAACACGGGTAAACCTGTATATGGATTTATCATGAGCTAGCTCAGCTATTCTTTTCTCATCCTTTTTCATCAAAGGTCTTAATGTCATCCTCTTTCCTTTTAGTTTCATTCGATTACCTGGAAAATAGGAACAGCGCCCATTTTATCTTATGATAAATTTTCTTTTTTGACAAGTCCATCGGGTTCGATAAATCGAACCCCTACAATTACTGTTTCGGGTTCAATAGCCTACTTCGCCATAGCGTTCAGCCTTCGTAGCCACTACGGCGAAGTAGGCGCTACGAAGGCTGAAAATCGAACCCCTACAATTACTGTTTCAGGTTCAATAACCTGTCCTGAGCTTGTCGAAGGAATTGAACCCTTACATTAACGCCTTATTTGGGCTAAAAATAAATCTATTCCAATTTCTTCTTAAACCGCCGGATGCTGAACCAGATGATGGCTGCCCCGAAAACTCCGAGGGCAAGGGCCTGATTCCAGAGAACCTCCAATCCGGCACCCTTAAGGAAAATCGTGCGGAGAATAACGATAAAATAACGAAGTGGAATTAAATAGGTCAGATGCTGAATCACATGAGGCATGTTCTCGATCGGGTAGAATACCCCGGAAAGCAGCATAAACGGGGGCATAATAAGAATGCAGGTCATCATCGCCTGCTGCTGGGTCCGGGATATAGTGGAGATCAGCAGACCCATACCCAACGTAGTAAGCAGGAATAGGCCGGCCATGAGAAAAAGCAGGGGAATACTTCCCAGGAGCCTTACCTTGAACCACAGGGTTGCTACCAGTAGAATCAGAACAACATCAATAAAGCCGATAACGATAAAAGGCAGGAGCTTCCCGATAATCAGCTCGTAAGGCCGGATCGGAGTTACCACTAACTGCTCGATAGTTCCCATTTCCCGTTCCCTCACGATGGCCATTGAGGTCAGGACCATCGTCATAATCAGCAGGATGAGGCAAATTACCCCGGGGACCATAAAATGGACGCTGGTGAGGGTAGGGTTGAACCAGACCCGCACCTGAGGATCAATAATGGGCGGCGGTTTTATGCTGATCCCCTGAAGGCCACCAAGGCTCTGCAGGGAAAGCAAAGCCTCCTGGATCTGCCCGACGCCGGGGTAAACAGCGGTAGTATATTCGGATTCGGAATCATCCAGGGGCATCACCGGCATGGTCTGCCTACCCAACTTAGGCCTTTCCGGAAAGCCTGTCGGGATAATATTGCTGAGCTTCTTCAGATTATTGATCGTGATCCGGTAAGATAGGTTGGCCAAGATCTGTTCGGCATACGAGTAAACGATAGTAGCATAGTTGGAGTTGGAGCCGTCGATAAGAAGCTGAACCGGGGCTGGCTCTTTCTGTTTTAGCTTCCTTTGAAAGCCCGCCGGGATAACGATCCCGAGCAGGGCCCGGTTATTAATCAGGTAAGATTCCAACTCTTTCGGGGCATCCACCTGGTAATTGAGCCGGAAATATCCTGAGCCGGTAAAGGAACTGAGCAGCTCGCGGCTGGCGGCGCTCCGGTCATTATCGCAGTAGACAATAGATACATTCTTGACATCCATCGTGGCGGCATAGCCGAAGATAATGAGCTGGATCACGGGGGCAATAAAGACAATCGGGAGCATCCGCCGGTCGCGAAACAGGTGAAATAGCTCTTTGCGGGCAATGGCTCTAATTCTGGAGGGAAGTAATTTCATTTGATTAATCCAAATGTAGGGGCTCAATCACCGTAATATCAAATATCAAAATGCAAAAATCAAAACGACATATTAAAATGCAAAATGTCTTAATATTTTTAAATTTTGCTTTGTAGTTTTAATATTTGATTTTTAATATTTAATTTGATAGTTCGGATGTTTACGCATAACCAGGATCAGTCAAGGGTTTTCTTAAAAAACCGGAAGCAAAGGAAAAGCAGGGTAATGGAGAAAACGCTCAGCCAGAGTATCTCCGGCCAGAGAAAATTGATCCCGCTCCCCTTGAGAAATATCCCCCGGAGAATAATCAAAAAGTATCGGGCCGGCACCAGGTAGGTAATTGCCTGCAGCACTTTTGGCATACTCTCGATCGGAAAGATAAAGCCGGAAAGCAGGATTGAAGGGAGCATGGTCGAAAGCATAGAGATCTGCATGGCCACCTGCTGGGATTTGGTAAGAATGGAAAAGAGCATACCGATACTCATTGCTCCGATCAGGAAGATTCCGGTAAGGGTAGCAAACAGCAGCAGGCT
Organism: Deltaproteobacteria bacterium; assembly: GCA_030616835.1. GTDB lineage: Bacteria > Desulfobacterota. Next base: position 5,450 of record JAUWWP010000093.1, read on the forward strand.
TCCCCGGATCGGGACATGAAAGATTAGTGTTCCTGCCAGGGTGACCAGACCCACCTGGCAGAATCCGATACATATATACGGGAGAATCTTTCCCATAATCAGCTCATAGGACCGGATGGGCGAGACTATCAACTGCTCGATCGTCCCCCGCTCATATTCCCGGGCAACACTGAGTGAGGTAATCTGAGCTGCCAGCATCATCAGGATAACGGCAATAATGCCGGGAACAATAAAGTTCTCACTGCGCAGTGTTTGATTAAACCAGATCCGGGTTTTGACGGAGATCGGAGGAAAGGCCCGAGCCAGGTGACCCAATCCCTGGCGTTTAAGGTACTTGACGGTTAGATTGAGCGAATAACGATAGCAGGCCGCGGTAAAGTAGCCGATGCAGACGGCGGCGAAGTTGGCATCGGTGCCATCCACCAGGAGCTGCACCGGGGCCGATTCCCCCCGCTTCAGGGCCCGGCTGAATCCCGGGGGGATCACAATTCCCATTCGAACCAGCCCCCGATCCAAAAGTCCATCAATCTCGTCGTAAGTACTAAGGTAACGATTGGCCTTGAAGATGGGGGAGGCAGTAAGGCTCCGGAGAAACTCACGACTCTGGAGCGAACCGTCCTGATCCAGAATGGCCAGGGAAATCTGCCTGATGTCAAAGGTAATGGCGTAGCCGAAAAGGATAAGCATAATTATCGGGATAAGGATAGCCGCGGCCAGGCTCCGGGGATCCCGGACGATCTGGATGAATTCCTTCTTCATTATCGGAACAATCAGCGTGCGATCCATTGGTTTTCTGCCCTGCTCGTCCCTATCTATTATCCCAGGTTATGCGTAAACATCCGAATTATTTGCTCTATGCTGAAAAATTCTAAATCCCAAATCCTAAACTCTAAACAAATCCAAAATTCAAATATCAAATGTTCAAAACAATCCCTTCGACGAATTTTCTTCGGCTTTGCTCAGGATAAACAGGACAAGGTTTTGTATTTTGGGTTTTGATCATTTGAGATTGTTTAGGATTTACCTTATTAGTGCTTAGAATTTATTCTATTTGATATTACGGTAATTGAACTCCTACATTAACGCATATTCTGGGTTATATCTATTCAATTAAGGATACGAATATATCCTCTAATGAAGGGGGGATTGGCTTCAGGGAATTGATGGCAATACCCTTTTTCTTGAGAACTTCCTGGATCTTCGGGCCTGCCTCTTCTAAGCTATTAACTATCAGATGAAGGGTATTGGCAAAAAGGGCGACCTCGGATACCCCTTCAGTTGCGGCAACGAGATCAAGGGCCCGAATGGCATCCCCGCAGTCCAGTTCCAGAAGCCTTCCCTTCATCTCTCGAGACTTAAGTTCCTGAGGGCCGCCCAGTGCCACCAGCCGGCCCTGATGGATGAAGGCCAGGCGGTCGCAGTGCTCCGCCTCATCCATGTAGTGGGTGGTAACGAATACGGTTACCCCCTCCCGGGAGAGCTGGCAGATGAACTCCCAGAAGATCCTCCGGGAGCCCGGGTCTACCCCGGCAGTGGGCTCATCAAGGAAGAGGATCTCGGGCTGGTGCATTATGGCACAGCCCAGGGCAAGCCTCTGCTTCCAACCGCCAGCCAGGGCAGAGGTAAATGTTCGCTCCTTCCCGAGAAGCCCGGCCATCCTCAGGATGAATTCCTTCCGTTCCTTTAAGCGCTTACTCTCTAATCCATAGATAGTTCCGTAAAAATCAAGGTTCTCCTCCACGGTTAGGTCCTGGTAGAGGGAGAAACGCTGAGACATATAGCCGATGCGGGCTCTGATCTGCTCAGGTTCCAGAACGATATCGTATCCTGCTACCCTTCCCCATCCCGAGCTGGGAAGGAGCAGTCCGCAGAGCATCTTGATGGTTGTGGTCTTTCCGGCCCCGTTTGGTCCCAGAAATCCAAAGACCTCACCCCTCTGGACAGCAAAGGAGATCCGGTCCACGGCAGTGAAATCCCGGAAGAGCTTGGTAAGCCCGCTAACCTCAACTGACGGTGATACCTCGCGTCGAGTAGGCATCTTCAACAACCTCCTTAATCCGAGCAATTTCAATCCCCCCTCCCTCCCCCGATGTCCATCGGGGGAGGGGGGATTTTCATTGTCTCTCCTCCCGGGTCAAGAATAAAAATGCCTCCTCCAGCCCGGGTTTTACCGACGGGGCCAGGACCTTCACTGCCTCCGGGGTATCGGCCACAATAATCTTTCCTCGGTAAATCAGGCCGATGCGTTTGCAGCGGTCAGCCTCGTCCATATAGGGGGTGGAGACCACCACGGTTACTCCCTGTCCGAGGAGCGTGGTGATGATCTTCCAGAACTCCCTCCGGGAGACCGGGTCAACCCCGGTGGTAGGCTCATCGAGGAGGAGGATCTCCGGGGTATGGATAAGTGTGCAGATAAGCCCGAGTTTCTGCTTCATACCCCCGGAAAGCTGGCCAGCAAGTCGATCTCCGAAAGGACTCAGCCCGGTGAATCCCAGCAGTTCCTGCCTTCGGGTGCGAAAACCTTTTCCACCCACCCGCCTCAGGCGGGCAAAAAATTCGATATTCTCATCCACTGTCAGGTCCTCATACAGGCTGAAGCGCTGGGGCATATATCCGATCCTTTTCTTGACCTGTTCGGGCTCCCTGACCAGATCATAGCCGGCCACCTTCCCTCCCCCGGAGCTGGGATTAAGTACAGTTGCCAGAAGGCGGAGACAGGTGGTTTTCCCGGCCCCATCAGGTCCGATCAGTCCGAAGATCTCTCCGCTCCTGACCTGAAGGTTAAGCTTGTCCAAGGCCAGAACCCCTTCATACATTTTGGTCAG
>JAUWWP010000397.1 GCA_030616835.1 Deltaproteobacteria bacterium
ACTTAGTTTCGGTTAAGCTCCTTCGCCCGGAGCGGCCTCGGATAAAGCGATCCCTTTCAAATTTTATATCCCTGGTTCTTATCGGTACTGGGCTGCCGATCTCATAGACAGCTCTCTGGATCAGATTCTCTCCTCTCACCCCGGGCAGCTCTCTGTCTCCCGGACCACCTGGCCGGGAAGCTGCTAATTCAGAATATGACTGTTCCTTCTCCCCCTTGAGATAAGAAGGAGGAAAATGCTCGTCTCCGGTGCCGCTGTCAGCCTTTCCATCGTTGATTGAATTAGACCCCGGCCTTTCTGAAGGCAGCTCTTCCCCCTGAGCCTCCTTCCTTATCTTCTCTGAGCGAGCTTGAGCGCCAAGGGGTAAGCGGACCCGATGAGGAAGCACGAATCTGGCTGCTTCTTTAATATCCTCCAAACTTACTGAGGTCCGCTCCTCAAAGGCAGCTATAGTCTTGGCTGCCCTTTCCATCACGATATCTGCCCGATGCCCGGCAACCCGGTTTTCTGAGGCGATCCGGGTGATCTCAATAAGAAGTTCGGGAGAGACCTTTACCCCGTTAGAAAGCCCCGTGGCATGCCATGGGGATGGACAGTTTTCAGATTCTTTAGCGAACACGGGGTCTAAAGCCTCGTGTGAGCTTCTAACGGGGTTTACCCGGTCCAGTAAGCTCTGGGCCCGGACAATCTTGTCAGCAAGTCTCTGCTGCTCTCTCATCCACTGCTCAATAAAGGGAACCGGAGTGAGCTCGTATAAATCACGGCGCTTAATTATTTCGACTCTCTCCTGAGGGGAGATGATGCCCTCAACATTAACGGTGAGGCCAAAACGGTCCAGAAGCTGCGGACGCAGCTCCCCCTCCTCGGGGTTCATAGTAGCGATTAGAATAAATCTCGCCGGATGTGAGTAGGATATCCCTTCGCGCTCGACAATATTTATCCCGGTTGCCGCGGTATCTAAGAGGATATCGACCAGGTGATCATCAAGGAAATTAACTTCATCAATATAGATAATTCCTCGATTAGCCTCGGCCAAAATTCCGGGTTGAAACCGCTTTTTCCCGCTCTTGATTGCATATTCAAAATCTATGCTGCCGATCACCCGATCCTCGGTCGAATTTAAAGGTAACTCAACTACCCTGACCTTACGCCGAAAGCTCCCCAATCTGCTCTTCTGGCCAATAGATAAATCCCCTCTCGCCCGCCCCCGGCAATCGTCGCACAGCTCATCGAGAGCATCCGGATCGCAGCCGTAGGTACAGTCCTTAACTACCTCAATCTCCGGCAATAGATCTGCCAGGGAGCGAACCGCGGTTGATTTAGCGGTTCCTTTATGCCCGCGGATCAATAGTCCGCAGAGCCCGGGATTGACCGCACACAAGAGAAGAGCCTTTTTCATCTCTTCCTGCCCCACCAGAGCGGTAAAAGGGAAAAGAGGTGGGTGGTACCTGATGTTTCCGGGGTCTTTGGTCATTCGGACTCCAATTTGGACATAACAATAATTGTTTTCCCCCTCCTAAATCTTTCCCTTACGTGTGAATCACAGGTCATTCACCAACATCCTTTTGTTTGGCCTGTGGGGGGTGGGCATTTGCCAGGATCGCTCCAATCTTTGCCCGATCCAGAGCTAATTGCTCGAACGGCTTCCGCCGCACTCGATGCAGCAGTGACAGCTCGGCTGATTCTTCTACTTCCGGGAGACCAACCTCTTTTAGCTGCCGAAAGGCCGCGATGGTCCGGGAAGCCTTCATCATCGTCAGGTCCGAGCGGTGTCCATCTACTCCAATCTCAACTGCCAGCTCGGCAATCTTGAGCAGGATACTATCAGGGATTCTTACCTCAGTGAGCAGCTCCCGGGCAGCCACTATCTTCGCGGCCAGCTCAGCTTCAGCGTCACTCCACTGCTCAATAAAGCTCGCGGGATTCTGCTCGAAGCCGTCCCATCGCTTAACCACCTCGGCCCGCTGGTGAACATCCTTGATTCCTTCAATTTTGATACAGAGACCGAAGCGATCCAGCAACTGAGGGCGCAGTTCCCCCTCTTCCGGATTCATAGTGCCCACCAGAATGAACTCTGCCGGATGAGAATAGGAGATTCCTTCCCGCTCAACGGTATTGACCCCCATAGCCGCCGAGTCTAAAAGGATGTCAACAATATGATCGTCGAGAAGGTTAACCTCATCCACATAAAGGATTCCCCGGTTGGCTTCGGCTAAGACGCCGGGCTCAAATCGCTTTTCTCCCTTTTTTATGGCATGCTCGATATCCAGGGTACCCACAACGCGGTCTTCGGTAGCGTTAATCGGCAGGTCAACCACCTTGGTGCGCCGTTTCATGGTTGGGATCTTATCGCTATCAGGATTTTTAGAATACAACTCTACGCACTTGGGGCACATTTTATTGGGAGTTCGGGGATCGCAGTTAAACGGGCAGTCCTTAACTACCTCAATCTCCGGGAGAAGGGCGGCGAGGGCCCGGACTGCAATGGACTTGGCGGTCCCTTTTTCACCCCGAATCAGGATCCCGGAGAGCCTGGGGTTAATGGCATTCAGGATCAAACCCAGCTTCATTTTTTCCTGCCCGACAATGGCAGTGAAAGGAAAATTCAGTGTGCGCCTTTTCATCTTTTCAGCTCCTTTTCTAAAATCTTACCCTACCCACGCTTCCTTGTCAAACCCTGCGCTGGACATAACATAGTAGGCACTTTATTTTGTGGATTTACTTGCCCTGAGCCCCGATGGCCATCGGGGTCGAAGGAGTGAGGGGGAATTTGATATTTTATCCTGAGGAGAGAAGCGTCTCGAAGGATTGAACCTTAAACTCTGAACCTTGTCCTACCGTAGCTATCAGCGTAGGTGGATTTGCACTTACTATGGTCCGCCGTCATTCGCTTTACCCTCAATTTGGTTGCAACAAATTACTCAAAGCATTGAGTAATTTGTTGACAAGAAACATCAAAAAGGCTAGCCAATGGGGTCAGGTCTTGAAATATCGTTTCTAAATACAACAATAAGTCATGAAATTAATTTGCAAGAGAAAACGAGTAATAAATAGAAAAGGTGGCTTATATTTCAAGACCTGACCCCATTATCCACATAGAAGATCTTTCGATCAGCAGTAAGACAATGAGAAAGATATGGAGACAGGAAGGGATATCTTCGAGAAAGAGGCGCAAGAAACATGTGAC
>JAUWWP010000248.1 GCA_030616835.1 Deltaproteobacteria bacterium
TATTCCTTGCTACTCCCTGCTACTCCCTGCTATTCCTTGCTACTCCTTGCTACTCCCTGCTATTCCCTAAAGTAAATGAATTTGTCATTTGAACTTTGGGTTTTGTTTGAACTTTGAGCTTTGACATTTGACATTAGATCTTGTCCTCCTATTTTCCCCGATACTTAACGACCTTCCCCTCTTGAAACTCCTTCAAGAGCTCAAGCTGATGCTCCTTCGCAAATCCGCCCTCCCTTGCCTGCTTCCCCAGATATGCACTCATCCCTCGGGTTGCATCCTCCGTTCCCATTAACTCAACCGTATTCAATTTTTCTATATCAATCCCTTGCTCGAAACTTGTGCCTCCGCCCCGATGTACACAATCCTTAATTAGCCTTATCGAAGCCGGCGGCCGCTTAGCTAAGGTTCGGGCAATCTCCATACTGTAGGGGAGCAGTTCGTCTGGCTCCACTGCTTTATGGATAAGTCCAACTTCCTCGGCTTCCTCCGGAGTCAAAACCTTTCCCAGAAGCATTAATTCGAGAGCCCGGGCCGAACCGAGGAGCCGGGTCATCCGCTGGGTCCCCCCTCCTCCGGGAAGAATCCCAATCAGGGCCTCGGGAAGCCCGATTCGCCCCTCACCCTTGGCCATAAAACGAAAATCGCAGGACATGGCAAACTCGCATCCACCGCCCATAGCCATCCCGTTGATGGCAGCGATCACCGGCTTCCCCATAAACTGATAGCGCTCATAGGTGCTGTGCATGATAAAGGATAGAAGCTCGCCTTTATTCGGACGCCTCTCCAGCCAGGAAAGGATTCTCTTTTCAAAGGAAGCGGAGCGGTCAGCCCGGCGATTTAGTCTCTTGACTATCGGCAGAAAAAACTGCACCATCCTCTTTGAATATCCTAACCCCTGCTCGCTTATCGCCTTGAGTTCACTCACATCAAAATGGTAGATAAAGATATCCGGCACCCCTCCGGTAAAAATAATCGCTTTTACTTGTGGATCTTGTCCAAGCTCTCGCGCTAGCACATACATCTCTTTGAGCATCTCGATGGTCATAAAATTTTGCGGAGGATTATGGAACTCAATCAAGGCAACCTCCTCTTCCTTTCGGATCTTCAGAAATTTGTAATCCATTTCCACCTCCTTTGAACTGTACCAACCCTTACTAATAGCTTAACGGAAGTGCCTCCTGAGATCAAGCACAATCCTTTCTGGAGTTTATTCAAAGATCCTTCAAGAGTTCCTTATACTGGATAGCCGGGGCTTTTACATTCTCCGTAGTCCTCCCGATGGACATCGGGATCCATCGGGACGAAGGATGAACCAGCCCCGCTGTTAGAAAGAATTTGTGTAATTCGTAAAACATGTCCTGAGCTTGTCGAAGGATTCGTGGTTCCAAATCTCAAGCCGCATCATGCGGACTGGTTTATCCTTCCCAATCCTGAGGAGAGACCCAAAGAGGGGAGTATTTTAGGGTTAAACCTTGATTCTGTGTTGAAAATCCCGACAGAATAGAATATGATAAAACTATTTGGGAGAACAGGTTGAGTTAGGGTGTGAGAAGTAGGAGAAAAGTTGGGGTGGAGGAAATATATGCTTATAGGGTTGAAAAATCGTCCCTTACTTCCGTTCGAAAATGTTGATTGTTGGGTGACCCCTTATGTTTACTACCCAGATTAAATAGAATCTTGGTTTTTACCATGAAAATATCTTGGAAAGAGAAACTCGATCCCAACCATTGGAGAAAAAAAGAAAGGATACAATTCGGCAGCCTCTTTAAGATCGAGAATAGATTGTGGGGGATTAAAGTCAAAGAAACCCGTGATCATCCCGGCTTGTGTCTTTTGGTTTATTCTTCAGTGATAAGAGAATATCCTTTTGCTGTGGGTTCTTCACAGTCTTTCTGGAGCCAAAAACGCTTTGGTCCAGTTTATGTTCTACATCCAGCTAAGTTGCCGGAACCAATCCCTGAGATCAGGTTTGATACTTACTTTCCTCTCTCCCGCAAATATCAGCGACGCTTGAAAGTTGACGATATAATGGAACAGAGATACCTTGGCAGACTTCCGGATTCTGAGGTTCAAAGGATTCGTGGTCTTTTAGGTCAAAGTTAATCTATAAGATTTTATGATGGCTAAAATTGATTATAAGATATTAGTAGATAAATATCTATCGGGGGTTGATCCCGAGCTTGAAGCACAGTTTTTTAACGCTATTCTAAGGCAAGTGCGCTTTGTAATTCAAAGCAACCCTCAAAGATATAAAGCCGAGTATTTTACGGCATATTCCGACTGGTGCCCTGGAGCCTTTATTAATCTTACTACCGATTTTATAGCCGATAAGTTATGGCCAAACAATTGGCGTGGGCTTCGCCAGATATATGAAAAATCGCCAACCTCAGAAGGAGTAGTAAATCAGTTATGCGCATCTATTCGGCATTATTTAACCGACCTCTTTAGAAATTACCTTAGAAAACACCCTCCGGAGGAGGTGAAAGAAGTCAGCGATGAGGTAATCGGGAGGATTGGGAAGGAGGAGATTCCGCTCGAGGAAATAATCAACGCGGTGGATGTAGGAAGGAAGTTTATTGAGTCGCTTACCGAAGAAGAACAGCAGATACTGGTCGCGAGGTTCGGGGGAGGGACCTATGAACAGATTGGAGAAAAATTTGGCCGAAAAAAGTCCTGGGTTGAAAAACGAATAAAAGATATTGCCGAAAAGAAACTTAGAAAACTTTGTCAGGATTCCCCAGAAATAGCTGATATCGCTCTGGCGGTTGCCTCTGAGATTCTGATGAAGAAAAAAATGGAAAAATCATTAAAATAATCGTTACTATATATGGAATATATTATAGCAAAAGGAGTGGGTTGGCTATGAATACTAAAAAAACCCCTTTTTGTCCGGATGAATACTTACTTTATCTTTATAAAAATGATGAACTAACCGAAGATGGGCAGAAAGAGGTCCTTCAGCACCTGCGGGACTGCCGCGCCTGCCGTCAGATACTCAATAAGCTAAAGAACTTCCATCTGGAAGAGATAAAGGCGGATGTGCCAGAAAAATTAAGAGGAATAAGCTGCCAGAGGCCAGCTCCGGAGAAGCCTTTGACCAAACCAGAAATCGTCTCGCCTGGCCAGATCTGGTCACTTAATTCTCATGCAGTTTCTCCACTTGGTGAATTACTTCCTCCCAATTTTAATATACCTCTTGTCGTTGTTCTTGAAGGGGAGGAGATTGCCGATCACGAAAAATACAAAAACATTGTGGTTATTCCTCTTTCGGAAGAAGTGGATATGGCAACTAATTATGATTTAATTATAGAAAATCCTCTTCTTGCCGATCGCCATATTGCCCAGTGCTGGAATTATACCGGGACCATCAAGGATAATCTCTACCACTATTTTGGCTCTTTTCCTGAAAAGACCATGCAGCAGATCCGTTACCTTGTTAACCAGGCCGAATCTGGAAGTGAACCTGGAAAAGAATTTGAAGGTGAGCCTCTCCCGATTGGAAAACCGGTCTTACATCCTCACGACCTCCGCCTGAAATGGCAAAGTAGTCAAGTTGAGCTAATGCAATATTACAACATCTCTGCTCAGCATTTATTCCAATTATTAGAAAACGAAGCAAGAGAAAAAGTTCCAATTAAGGAAAGGGCAAAAGCAACTCCTGTGTTACAAAAAGTGGAAGAACGTCATACTTTCCGTAGCCATATTATGAAAATTAATCGTAGAATATTATATTGGTCACTGGTATCCTTCTCAAAAAGCAAGTCAAGTATCAAGGCGTGGCAGAAAAAACTCTTTGCTTTTCGTTGAATCTCAAACCAAAGAATAAGGGTTTGGGGGCATTATTACTAAAAAGTCTTGGGCTATCGCTTTGTGAGAAGAGTAAATATTCAGATTCCGAAGCCGAGTTCAAAAAAGCTTTGAACATTGGCTTAGAAGAAGAGATTTTTGAACTTTCACCAATTCCGATTAAAGAGATCCAAACTCGAATATACGAACCTTTATTTTACTTTACGCTTGGGCGGCTATATGAGGTCATGGATAAAGCATCTCGTGAATCTAGATTCACGAGAATTAGAACTAAACGATAGGCCAATTTCCCCTTAGGCTGATTTGCAATTGAAGATGAGGGGTCAGGTCACCACATTGCACAATATTTTAGTTGAGGGAGAAATCAGGTTCAAACCTCGACTATTGAAATTGGGAACGGCCCTATTCCCCCACATTTTCAAAGTTGAAATATTGTGCCAGGCACCCAATTTACCTAGAATAGGAAAATAAAGAAAGGGGGCAAGAAATGAGTCAAGAACCTAATGGAGAGTATGTAAAAAAGGAAGCATCTAAGATAAGTGAGGCCGATTTAGAGGAAGCCATTAAAGGGGAAGCTAAGGTGGAGGAAAAACTAAAGAAGGTTGAAAAGAAGCTTGACCTGAATGTACTTGGAAAATTTATTAATAGAATAAGATTACTTATGATGATGATAAAAGACTACTGGAATAAAGACTATACCGAAACACCATTTACGACAATTGCATTGATAGTATTTGCCATTCTTTACTTTTTAAACCCATTGGATTTAATTCCAGATTTTATTCCAGTCGTAGGTTTTCTCGATGACGCAGCTATAGTAGCTCTTGTATGGATGGCTATTGAGAAAGATCTTAAAGAGTATGCTCAATGGAA
>JAUWWP010000089.1 GCA_030616835.1 Deltaproteobacteria bacterium
CCTTAAAGTAAGAGATGGAAAGGTTAAGATAACCCCTGGTTATGATGGTGTCTTCGGAAAGATCAGCCTCTTTGAGGAGGAAGAGAAAGAGGGGGAAAAGTCAGAGCAAATGAAGCTTTTCTGAATTCCCCTTGGGAGAAAGCAATTATTTCCTTCGACAGGCTTATCGAAGGGCTCAGGACAAGCTTAGGTCCGAATCCCAGGAAAGTGTACATTTTTTTCTTGCAAATTCGATTTTTTCATGCTAACTTGTAGTTTTAGATTATGCGGGAAGTATAATCCAAGGTGCTTACAGTCTTGGATTATATGGGAAGCATAATCCAAAGTGCTCTACTTGTAAAAGTGGGCTACTCAAGTCCACTTTTTTATTATAGATCTTAGCGGTGATTAAATTGACTACTAAGATAGTAGAGGCGGTCAGGAAGATCGTTGAGCCTGTCGTTAGCAGGGAAGGATTGGAGTTGGTGGATGTTGAGTACCGGGGGGAGGCTCGGGGATGGGTTTTAAGGATTTATATTGATCGGGAGGATGGCGTGAGCGTGGGGGACTGCTCTCGGGTGAGCAGTGAAATTGGGACGGTTCTGGATGTTGAGGATCCAATCCCGCAGAGCTATCACCTGGAGGTTTCCTCACCTGGTCTCAATCGGCCTCTAAAGAGAGAGGGGGACTACCAGAAATACCGAGGAAGCTTGGTAAAGATCCGGACCGTTGCGCCCATTGCCGGGAGGCAGAATTTTACCGGAAGACTTTTAGGATGTACTAATGGACAGGTCCAGGTGGAGATTGGGGGAAAGAGGTGGGAGATTCCTTTTCCCCAGATTACCAAGGCCAATTTGCAATATGAGTTTTAGTCAGAAAAAGAGGAATCGATGAGTTTAGATCTTAAACGAATTATTGAGCAGGTGGGACGGGATAAGGGGATCAAGCGGGAGATCTTAATCGAAGCCTTAGAGGATGCTACGCTAACCGCCGCCAAGAAGAAGTTCGGATTTCAGAGGGAGCTTGAGGCCCACTACAATGAAGAATTGGGGGAGATCGAAGTGTTTGAATTCAAAGAGGTGGTGGAGCGAATCAAAGATCCCTATATTCAGATCTCCTTGGAGGATGCCCGAAACTTAGATCCCGAGGCGCAATTGGGTGATAGTCTCGGACTAAAGTTAGAAGCAAAGGATTTTGGGAGGGTTCCCGCTCAGACCGCGAAGCAGGTCATTACTCAAAGAATGAAAGAGGCGGAAAGGGAGATGATCTATAGCGAATTTAAGCAGCGGCAGGGGGAAATAGTTCAAGGGACGGTGCGTCGCTTTGAGGAAGGGGGTATTGTTGTTGATCTGGGAAAAACTGAGGCCTTTATTCCTCCTCGGGAGCAGATTGCCCGGGAGAACTACCGCATCGGGGAACGGATCAGGGCATATGTCCTGGATATTCAGAAAAGCGTTAAGGGTCCTCAGATTGTCCTCTCTCGAAGCGTTCCCCAATTTCTAGTCCAGCTTTTTAGTATGGAGGTTCCGGAGATTCACGAGGGAATTGTGGAGATTGAGACTGCTGCCCGGGAGCCGGGAGGAAGGGTTAAGATCGCGGTTTATTCCCGAGATTCTGATGTGGATCCGGTTGGGGCCTGTGTCGGTATGAAGGGATCCAGGGTACAAAGCGTTGTTCAGGAGTTGCGGGGGGAGAAAATTGATATTATTGCGTGGTCACCGGATCCAGCCAAATTTGTGATAAATGCCCTGGCCCCGGCAGAGATTTCTGAGGTAATCATTGATGAAAGGAACAAATCCATGGAGGTAATTGTTCCTGACGATCAGCTTTCTTTGGCTATCGGTCGGAAGGGGCAAAATGTCCGCCTGGCAGTCCAGCTAACTGGGTGGAATATCGATATTAAGAGTGAATCGAAGCTCAAGGAACTGCAGGAACAGGCCCATAGAATTCTCGGTCAAATTCCCGGGATTGGCAACAGGACAGCAGAGACCTTATTCAGTGAAGGCTTCCAATCCTTAGAGGTACTGGCCAACGCCCAGGTGGAGCAATTGTGCACTCTTCCCGGGATTGGAAAGAAGACTGCGGAAAAAATTTTGAAGGCAGCAAAGGAATACTTAGCGCAGGAGATTGAAGCTCCGGAGTGATTAAGGGAGTTAGCCTGATGGGAAAGATTCGAGTTTATGAACTTGCCAAAGAATTAAAGATGGACAGCAGTCAACTGGTGGAAAATTTAGTCAGACTGGGTGTTAAGGTAAGGAGTCATTCCAGTTCTCTGGAAGAGAAAGAGGCCGGGAGGGCTAAGGATCTTATCAAGGAAGAAATCCAGCGCAGTATCGTGGAGAAAAGGGTTCAACCTACGGTAATTCGAAGAAGGATTAAGAAGGTTAAACCCCCGGAAGTGGAGGCGAAGATCGAGGAGAAGCTTCCCGAGAAAGAGGTCATTCATGAGTCCAGTCCCGCCCTACCTGAGCCTGCTCCATCGGCCTTGGCTCCTCCTGAGGAGGTGGAAAAAAAGGAAGCTAAGGTTCCTTTAAAGATTGAAAGAAAATTAGAAGCGGAGGAGAAAAAGCCTTCTCGCCGTCGGATCATCCCGGAGAAGAGAAAGGCATTCACAAAGAGGAAGATTTTGGAGGATAGGGAGTTCCTCTACGCGGTATCCCCCAAGAGGAAGGTTGCTAAAAGAGTCTTTAAAAAGACCGAGATTACGGTCCCCAAGTTAATTAAACGCACCATTAAATTCTCGGACTCGATTACGTTAATGGAGTTAGCTAAACGCATGGGCGTCAAGGTCAGCAGGGCCATAAAAAAGCTAATGGATCAAGGGATAATGGCTACCATTAACCAACCCCTGGATTTTCCGACTGCCTCCTTATTGGCAAAACAGTATGATTATACGCTGGAGAATGTAACCTTTGAGGCGGAGAAGGTTTTGGAGACAAGGCAGGAGACTTCCGGGGAATCTGCCCCTCGCCCTCCAGTGATTACCATCATGGGTCATGTTGATCACGGTAAGACCTCCCTTTTGGATGCTATTCGTCAGACCAATGTTACCGAAGAGGAGAAAGGAAGCATTACCCAGCATATCGGTGCTTATGATGTTAAGCTTGCCGGAGGGCGGATCGTCTTTCTCGATACTCCTGGTCATGAGGCCTTCACCACTATGAGGGCAAGAGGAGCTCAAGTAACCGATATTGTGGTCCTGGTGGTGGCCGCCGATGATGGCGTAATGCCCCAGACCATCGAGGCCATTGACCATGCAAAGGCGGCAAATGTGCCGATAATTGCCGCCATTAATAAAATGGATAAGACTGCGGCTAATGCGGATAAGGTGAAGAGAAAGCTGCAGGATTTAGGAGTGGTTACCGAGAGCTTAGGGGGAGAGGCCCTTTGTGCCGAGGTTTCTGCTAAAACCAGGATGGGCATAGATAAGCTCCTGGAACTCATTCTCCTTCAAGCAGAGGTTCTCGAACTAAAAGCTAATCCCCAGGGGGCGGCCAAAGGGGTAATTATTGAGACCAAGCTGGATAGGGCCCAAGGACCAGCGGCTACTGTTCTGATGCAACAGGGAAGCCTGAAGGTGGGTGACCTGGTTGTTTCGGGCATGCATTTTGGCAGGGTTCGGGCGATGATCGACGATAAAGGGGAAAGGCTTGAGAAGGCCGGATTGTCGACCCCGGTTGAGGTATTCGGTCTTTCCGGGCTTCCTCAGGCAGGGGATACCATTAATGTAGTTAATGATGAGGGGTTGGCCCGCCAGATCACCCAGCACCGGCAATCACTAAAGCTAAGGGACTCAACTCTTCCCCGAAGTAGCAAGATCTCCCTGGAAGACTTATACCGGCAGATCCAGGAAGGTAAAGTCAAGGAGTTAAATTTAGTCCTCAAGACCGATGTTCAGGGCTCTCAGGAAGCTCTCCAGGGAGCCCTGGAAAAGCTATCAACTGAGACGGTAAAGGTTAATTTCATTCATACTGCGGTAGGAGCAGTAAGTGAGAGCAACGTGATGCTGGCCGCAGCCTCTAATGCGATCATTGTTGGATTTAATATAGGTTGCGAGGCTAAGGTTCCTGCCCTGGCAGAAAAGGAAGGGGTGGACATTAGGCTTTATTCCGTAATTTATGATGTTCTCTCCGATGTGAAGAAGGCAATGGAGGGTCTTTTAGACCCCATCATCGAGGAGAAGACCCTGGGAAAAGCCGAGGTCAAGGAGCTATTCAATATCCATAAGCTTGGGATGATTGCGGGATCCTACGTTATTGAGGGGAAGGTACTAAAGGATTTCCCTACCCGCCTCATTCGAGACAGTGAGGTGATCTACGAGGGTAGAATAACATCTCTCAAGAGATTCAAGGATGACGTTAAGGAAGCAGCAGCGGGCCATGAGTGTGGTATCGGCCTGGAGAATTTCAATGATCTCAAGGTAGGCGATATCATTGAAGCCTATGAACAGAAGAAGGTAAGTGCAAAGCTTTAAGGAGTAGATGGTAGTTGGTGTCTGTCGAATAGAGCTGCGGATCCCGCAGACCCACTCTCTGAAGGCTAAGCGCCAGGTGCTGCGGAAGATTAAGGACCGGGTGAAGAATAAGTTTAATGTATCCATCGCCGAAGTGGGGGAGAACGATAAGTGGCAAAGATCGCTCGTTGGCCTTGCCCTGGTAGGCAATGACCGGAGGCAGATAAATTCTACTCTGGATGTGGTGACAAATTTTATCGAAAACTTAAACGCTGCCGAGATCATAAATTCTGAGCTTGAGATCTTTAACTACTGATGGATTTTAAAAGGGCTGACAAAGTTGGAGAGCTGATTCAGGAAGAGGTTTCTTCGTTGCTGCTTCGCCGGATAAAAGATCCCCGAATTGGTCTTGTTACTCTGACCCGGGTAAAGGTTACGGATGACCTAAAGATAGCCCGGGTATTTTATAGTGTTATTGGAGGTGACCAGGAGAAAAAAAACTCCCGGGAGGGCCTGGAGAGTGCTACCGGCTTTATCCGGAGGGAGTTGGGCCACAGACTCCGGTTACGTCACACCCCCGAGCTGATCTTTACCTTTGATGATTCCTTAGAATATGGAAACCATATCGAGCAGCTCATTCGAGGACTTAAACAGGATGCCCCGAGCAATGATTGAACAGATAGTGAAAGAGATCAAGGAAGACCGGAGATTTCTGATTGCTTCCCATCAGAGTCCCGAGGGTGATGCCATTGGTTCCTCTCTGGCGCTGGCCATCGCCCTGAAGAATCTGGGCAAAGAAGTTACCACCTTTAATCAGGATGGCGTCCCTAAGCTCTTGCAGTTTCTTCCCCGGGCAAAGGAGGTATCTCGTGAGCTCCCCCGGGGTATCACCTATGATTGTGCCTTTATTGTTGACTGCGGTGATCCTGAGCTATTAGGAGAGGAATTTCCCCGGATCAAGGGAATTAGGAAGATAATAAATATTGATCACCACAGCACCAATAATGGATTTGGGGACCTGCAATTTATTGATCCGGGGGCCAGCGCTGCTGGGGTGTTGATCTACCGTCTGCTTAAGAAAATACCTGCCGAGATTACCCAGGAGATCGCCACAAACATCTACGCTGCCATCTTAAGTGACACCGGCTCCTTTCACTATCATAATACTACTGCTGAGGGCTTACGGATTGCCGGCGAGATGATTGAGCAAGGAGTGGAGCCTGAAAAGATAGCCCAACAGCTCTACGAAACTCAGCCGTCGGCTTACCTTCAACTTCTGGCTCTGGTGCTCGGCACCCTGGAGGTAGCTCACGGGGGGAAAGTAGCTTCAGTCACGGTGCTCCAGGAGATGTTTCAACGGACCGGGACCTCAAAAGAGGCTGCCGAAGGATTCGTTAATTATCCCAGTAGCATCGAGGGAGTATCGGTTGCCCTTCTGTTTCGGGAAATTTCTGAAGGAAAATTTAAGGTTAGCTTCCGGGCCCGCGAAAAGATTGATGTCTCCCTGCTCGCTCAAGAATTTGGAGGTGGTGGCCATCAGGGGGCTGCTGGTTGCACCATTGAAGGCACTCTCCCGGAGGTAAAAAAATCTGTCCTTCAGGTAGTAGGTAAACACTTGCAAGACAGAGACCCTTAAACTTTCTTGATCCTTGCTCTCGCAAAGCGGGCACTTTTAATTCATTCCGATTTGTTTGCCGATAGCAAAGATATTGTCTCCCCTAATTGTTCCCTTCGTAGAGATAGGAATCCCCCCATCAGTAAAACTTTCAATGATTTGAGCTAAGGCGATTGATCTGGAGGTGTAGATAAGGCGGCCCATGGATGGAGTTTTGATTATCGACAAGCCGGCGGGGATCACCTCTTATGAGGTGGTGGATCGAGTCAAGAGAATTCTAAAGATTAAAAAGGTTGGTCACGGCGGAACCCTTGATCCTTTTGCCACCGGGGTTCTCCCGATCCTGATCGGGCAGGCTACCAAGCTCAGCCAGTTCTTAATCAAAGATTCTAAGCTATACCAGGCGGCAATGAGGCTGGGAGTGGAGACCGACACCCAGGATCTTACCGGAAAGGTTACCCATAGGTGCGAGGCTCTGGATCTCAGTGAAACTGCCATTAGAGAAGCCTTTACTGCCTTTGCCGGCAAGATCAGCCAGCTCCCCCCCATGTATTCGGCGGTTAAACATCAGGGGGTTCCCCTCTACCAGTTAGCCCGCAAGGGGATGGAGGTGGAAAGGAAGATGAGGGTAGTGGAGATCTACCAGTTAAAGCTCTCCCGGATTGAACTTCCCAATATATATTTCGAAGTGAGTTGTTCCAGTGGAACCTACATCCGAACTCTGGCGGCTGATATTGGCAAAAGATTGGGCTGCGGAGCCCATCTGACTGAGCTCCGAAGGAGTAAGAGCGGGGCCTTTGGGATCGAGCAAGCAATACCCCTCAGAGACCTGGAGGCGGCGGTTAAACAAGGATCAGAGGGGAAATGGATAATCCCTCTTGACCGGGTACTTCCCGGGCTGCCCCAGATCCAGGTGGGAGAAGCCTTAGCTTTAAAGATCCGCCAGGGGAAGCTAATCACTACCGGAGAGCTTCGGGGAACTCCTCTCCCTTCCCTGAGCAAGGGGGAAAGAGTAAAAATCACCTCTTTCAAGGCGGAACAATCTGAGGAGATCGAACTGGTGGCCATCGCCGAGGTTCAAGCAAATAGCGATGCCCGAGAAGCAATGGCCCTCCGGGTGCTCAGGGTCTTTAACTAAGGTCAGAGGGGGGGAAGCATTATGTGGGTTAAGAATTAATCCCAAATAATGCGTAAATGTGAAAAATAGGGACAGCGGGGCTGTTGAAAAAGTATCTTCCCTCCCCCTCACCTCATTCCTGGTTTATTGAAAAAATTTCCTTAAAGAAGGGTTTTTCAACAGCCCCACAGCCGCCCATTTTTCTTCAATTCAAGGCCCGACCCCAAATCCCTTTAATTAAAAACTGATACTCTGACCCCCATTCCCTCCAGTTTCCTTTTATTATAAGAGTGAACCCCATTTTTATTGCTGACACAAGATATAATACGTTACCGAGACCTATTCAAGGCTTCCGCTTTAGGGTATTATGTGATAAAATATATTAATAGCATATCGAGAGGAGGTAAATATGTCGGTGCCGATTACATTTCGCATGGAGATCTTTAAGGAAGGCGACCAATATGTTAGCCTTTGTCCGGAGCTTAATGTTTCAAGTTTCGGGGATACCGAAAAAGAAGCTGAATCCGCCCTCAGGGAGGCTATTGGTCTTTTCATGGAGCAGTGCGAAGAAGAAGGGACCCTCGAAGAGGTCCTTATAGAGGCGGGGTTTAAACATGCAAGCAAACCTACCGAACGGTGGGTGACAAGGGAGCCGGTCAAACTTGGCACCGCGGAAGTGTAACGATGACCGGCCTCAAGATAGTTCCCATACATTATCGCAAGCTGATCCGCATATTCGAACTCGATGGTTTCGTTATTGCCCGCACCCGCGGCGATCATGTCGCCATGACCAAGCCGGGAGTACGGCGGCCACTGATAATCAAAAGCAGCCCGGGCAAAGTGCCAGTAACCCACATCCGCACCAATATGACCACAGCAGGCATGAGCCGCGAAAGATACTTCGAGCTGCTTGACAAAATAAACTAAACTACACTTGTGGGGGGGATAGTCGGGATTTAGGGGACGTTGGTTACTTGTTGCATTGTTTTTTATAACCACCGCTGCCAAATCCAGATATTCAAAGATTATCTTATCCCCTTTCTTCCTTCTCTACCGGTATCTCAACCTGTTTTTCCAGATTGCTTTATCTTATTATATTCTGTCGGGTTAATCAACACTGAATTGCCAATGGCAATTAATGCAAGGAATAGCAGGGAGTAGCAAGGAATATCACGGGAGAGGGGGAATATTGGCTTATTCTTCATATTCAATCTTTACATCACTGTATCTATATAAAATCCCAATTGCAAAATCCAAATTACAAATGAAATCCTAAATCCAAATGACTAAATAGGGGAAATGCTGGGTTAATCGTAAAATATAACAATTCGGTGTCGGTGGTCAGAACCAAGATTGTAGATTATAGATTGGATA
>JAUWWP010000237.1 GCA_030616835.1 Deltaproteobacteria bacterium
AGTGCCCGAAAGCATTTATTATCTATGGTTAAGATGGAGCTTTTGATGAAAAGAATTTTTCTGATCTTCTTGGGAGCTGGGGTACTGTTAGCCGTCCCCGCCCTGCTTCATCCCTTGACCGGCACCGAGTTTCTCAAGAAGATTGACGACAACATGCTTTACGAACAGAGGACCACCAAAGCGACTATGACCGTTAACCGGCCAAACCGTCCGGCCAAGGTGATGGAATTGCTCGTCTATTCCCGGGGCCTTGACCACGCCGCGATTGAATTTACCGCCCCGGCGCGCGAGAAGGGCACCCGCTTTCTTAAGATTGAAAATAACCTCTGGATATACATGCCTTCTACGGAAAAGGTGATGAAGATCTCCGGCCACATGTTGCGCCAGAGCATGATGGGCAGTGATTTCTCCTACGAGGACTCGGTGCGAAACGAATCCCTCGAGGAAATGTTCCGGGCTGAGATTGTGGGCGAGGAGGAAGTGGCGGGCAGGCCATGCCATGTGCTCAGGCTGGAGAGCAAGAAGCAGAATGTCAGTTATCCGTATATGAAATTATGGGTGGATAAAGAGTGGATGATCCCGATCAGGGAGGAATTAATGGCCCTCTCCGGTAAGGTGATCAAGGAGGTGATACTGGGAGAGGTAAAGCAGTTTGGTAGCAGGTATATCCCTACTCGGATCGTCATGCGGGACCTGCTCCGGAAAGACACCTCAACCGAGATCGTGCTCAAGGACATCCGGTTCGAGCTGGAGCTATCCGAGGATCTGGTTTTCAGCAGGCGCTGGCTCGAGCGCGGCCGATAAAGAGAGTGCAGAGTTCATTGTGTGCTTTGAACTCTGCACTTTGAACTCTAATGAATTTGGAGGAGACAAGATGACTATTGCCCGCCTTGAGGATGTAAGCAAGGATTATCAGACCGGCCCGGTGATGGTGCAGGCACTCAGGGATGTCAGCCTGGAGATCAAGCAAAAGGAATTTCTTTCCATTGCCGGGCCCTCCGGATCCGGTAAGACCACGCTCCTGAACCTGGTGGGTTGTCTGGATGTGCCTACCAGGGGCCGGGTCTCTCTCGACGGAACCGACATCGCGGCCCTTAAGCCCGAGGCGCGCGCCGATATCCGCCGCCATCAGATCGGCTTCATCTTCCAGACCTTCAACCTGGTGCCGGTATTGAGTGCCTTCGAGAATGTGGAGTTCCCCTTGACCCTGCTTGGTGATATATCCGGGGAAGAGCGCAGGTCCCGGGTTGAGGGATTGCTCAAAACCGTGGGCCTGGAAGACATGATGCACCGCCGTCCCCTGGAGCTTTCTGGAGGTCAGCAACAGCGCGTGGCCATCGCCCGGGCATTGATAAAGAGACCGAAGCTGGTCCTGGCGGACGAGCCGACCGCAAATCTGGACTCGAAGACCGGAAAAACTATCCTCGAACTGATGAAGGAGATAAACCAGAAAGAGGGGACAACTTTTGTTTTTTCCACCCATGACAAAATGGTTATGGATTATGGCCGGCGTCTGATCATCCTGCGCGACGGCCAGGTGGCCGAGGATCAGAGGAGGTAATTATGGTCGCGCTTATCAAGCTTGCTTTCCGCAATGTGTTCCGAAACCGACGCCGTTCGATCATAACCCTCAGCGCCATTGCCCTTGGCCTCCTCTCGCTGGTGGTAACCCAGGGAATGATGAACGGGATAGGAAAGCAGTCCGAGCTCAACATCATCAATTACGATACCGGGCACCTGAAGATCTATCGCATTGGCTTCGCTGACGAGAAGGCCGGTTTTGATCTGGAAAAGAGCATCACTGACCCGGGCGAGATCATTACCGAACTGGAGAAATTGCCTGAGGTTCAGGCGGCTACCGGCCGCATAATGTTTCCAGCTTTATTCATCTATCGGGGTGAAAGCATGCCCGCGATCGCCACGGGGATTGACCTGGAAAAGGACGGCAAGGTGTTCAGCCTGGCCGAGACTATCACTGAAGGCAGGTTTCTGGAACGCGGCGATAAGTCCGTGCTTGTGGGTGAAAAGCTGGCCAATATTTTCGAGATCAAACCCGGTGATTGGATCACCTTGCAGGCCCGGACCCGGTCCGAAGCCGGTAAAGTCAGTCCGATCCAGGCCCTGGACCTTGAGGTCGCCGGTATCATCTCCACCGGCAATCCCAAGATTGACGGGCTGAATGTGTTTCTGCCTTTGAGCCTCACCCAGGAGTCCATGCTCATGCCCAACATGGTCACAGACATCACCATCCGGCTCAGCTCCCTGCGCTACCTGGCACAGGTGGAAAAAGAAATCAACTTACGGCTTGAGCCCGAAGAATTCGAAGTCAACACCTGGATTGACCTGGCGCAAAGTTTCCTCAGCCTCCATCGGCTGAAAAAGATCGGGAGCATGATCTTTCTCGCCATCTTCGTAACCATCACCGCAGTAGGTATCGTCAATACTATGCTCATGGCGAGCTTCGAGCGGACAAATGAGATCGGAATGATGGCAGCTATGGGCATGAAGGCCAGGGAGATCCGGCGATTGTTTCTCATTGAAGGAGGCATCCTCGGGGCAATGGGGTCAAGTATCGGAGTGCTGGTCGGGAGCATCCTCACCTTTCTCGGAGAGGTTTACGGGATCAACCTTACCGCGATCTATGGTGATGTGGATATGGGATATCCGATCCGCGGGTACTGGTACACTGATCTTACCGTTGGTTTGGTTATCGGCTCTTTGCTTTTCGGGATCACCATCTCCGTTCTCGCGAGCTTCTATCCCGCCCAGCGCGCGGCCAGAATGGAGCCCACGGATGCCCTGAGGCATATATAGTGCAGAACGACAAAGTAATTGTCATAGATAGGGTATTTTTGTAAATATAGACAGACAAGTAAATAGTAAGCAGTATGCAGTAAGCACGAAGCACTAAATTCTAATTTCTAAACAATTTCAAATGATCAAAGCCCAAAATACAAAACAAATAACCTCTTACTTCAATCCCCTGGGGAGAGGACCTGTCCTCCGTGGCTTTAGCGGAGGAGGAACAGGGTGAGGGAGAAGGTTTTGAACATTTGATATTTGAATTTAGAATTTATTTAGGATTTAGAATTTGGGATTTAGGATTTGTTTAAAGTTTAGGGTTTAGGATTTTGGATTTAGAATTTTATCAGCATAATGATGTATGAAATATTATACGCAAATATTTAAGATGCTTTATATAAAAACTATTAATAGTACGTAGTGTACTCTGAACTTTAAACTTATGCTTACATTGCTAAAAATGTCCGTGCGAAATATCATGCGTAACCCGCGGCGCACATTCCTCACCGGCACCGCCATCGGGATCGTGGTGCTAATCATTACTTTCGGCCAGTGTTACCTCTTCGGCATACTTGATCAAATATTTGAGAGCTTTGTTAGCACCGAGGCTGGACATATCAAGATCTATCATAAAGGCTACCCCGATAAAGAGATCTTGCTCCCTCTTCACCTCTGCCTGAGCAACTCCCCGGCCCTGGCCAGGGCCGCCCGGCGGATCAACGGGGTGACTTCGGTCTCGGAACGCCTGCGCTTCTTCGGGATGATCGATTACAAGGAAGAAAACGAATTTGCGATCGGCTACGGGATTGATCCCGAGGCTGAGCGGGATATTATGCACCTCGACCAACACATTGCCCTGGGCAATTACTTTACCATTCCCCGCGGTGAGATCCTCATCGGATCCGGCCTCGCGGAAAGCTTGAGCCTCAAGATAGGTGACACGGTCTCGGTGATCTCCCCGGAAATCTTCGGCATCAATCTCCGGGTGGCCGGAATCTTTCGGTATGGGTTTGATTACCTGGACAGTAAAGTCTTTTACCTCTCCCTGACAGATGCTCGTTACCTCCTGGACATGGAGAGTATGGCCTCGGAAATCGTGATCAAGGTTAATGAGAGAGGACAGGCCCCGGAGTTTGTTCCGTCCCTTGAGAAAGAGGTGGGGAAGATCACCGACCTGGATAAGATCGAGATCCTTCCCTGGCAGGCCCAGGGGTTCCTTTACAGCATGTTTCAAACCTCAAGATATTCAATGTCGATCATCCTCTTCATCCTGTTTTTCATCGCGGGAAGCACGATCGTAAACACCATGATGATGGCGGTAATGGAACGAACCCGCGAGATCGGCATGCTTATGGCCATGGGAATGAAGGCCCGGGAGGTTCTGCTTTCTTTCCTGTTTGAGGCGGGCACCATTGCCGTGATCTCCGGGATCATTGGGGTTTTGCTCGGTGGGATCCTTGCCTATGTTCTTGAGCAGACCGGTATTCCAGTCGGCGATGCGGCCAAAGGAGTGCCCATACCCTTTGGTAGCACTATCAGACCGATCTTCTACTGGTGGTCTATGCCTATCGCCTTTTTCTTCGGACTGCTCCTCACCTTTCTGGCCACCCTCTGGCCGGCCCGGAGGGCGGGCAAACTTGATCCCGCCGGGGCTCTCCGCTCCGTGTAATCCCGGGGGATAGCGAGACTGGGAAAGATTCATCCGGAGATTATTGATTCAATTTGAGATGGGAAGAAGATGGTGGAGTCGGGGGAATGAGTCCCTACTAAAAGTTTTATAGCTGGTAGGAACTACGGTTGAGGTAATATCAATTGTCCGGGAAGAAGAAATATCGCCACGGGTTTCTGAAAAAAGACGCTGTTCAGGGTTTCACCGAGTATTGCGGACTGACCTCCGTTTCAATGGAGCCGGGGCGCTTTGTCACCAGGATAAAGATCGAGAAGCACCATCTTCAGCAGGACGGCTTCG
>JAUWWP010000310.1 GCA_030616835.1 Deltaproteobacteria bacterium
CAGGAATATTGTAAACCCCGAGAGCACTGATGGCATCTATAATTATCAAAGTATCTTCATACCGGCTGACAATCTCAGCCATCTCTCTAACCGGGTGCATTACCCCGGTGGAGGTCTCGGTGGCCTGGGTTAAAACCGCCTTGATTGACGGATCATCCTTCAGGGCCTTTTCAATCAGAGCAGGCTCTACCGCTTCTCCCCAGGTTACTTTGATGACTACTGGCTCTACTCCATAGGCCTGGCAGATCTCCGTCCAGCGCTCCCCGAATTTACCTCCATCCACCACCAGCGCCTTATCGCCGTGAGAGAGAAGGTTGGTTACTGCTCCCTCCATTGCCCCGGTTCCGGAAGAGGCGAAGAACAGCACCTCACTTTTGGTCTGAAAAAGCCACTTTAGCCCCTCCCGAACATCCTTCAGTATCGGAGTAAATTCCGGAGAACGGTGGTGAATAATGGGGCTACTCATTGCCGCAAGTGCCTCAGTGAGAACCGGGGTAGGACCCGGTGCCAGGATATACTTTTTACGCATAAGCCCTCCTATTTATTCAGGCTCATCACGAATTGTCCCGTGTGCACGTGGGATTAAATCCAAATGTCAAAATCCAAATGTCAAATAAATTTCAAATGACTAAATGTCAAAAGATTTTTTCTTCTTTATTAAAAGAATCTTTGAACTTTGAGCTTTGTCATTTGACATTAGGTCTTCTTCATCATTGCCCGGAGCATAAGCCGTAAGGCATTGAGGCGGATGAATCCTTCCGCATCCTTTTGATTATAAACCTTATCTTCTTCAAAGGTGGCTAACCCCTGGTGATACAGGGAGTTCTCCGACCTTCGGCCAATAACCTGGCAGTTTCCTTTATATAATTTTAACCGAACGGTCCCGCTCACATTCTTTTGAGATTTATCAATAGTAGCCTGCAGTAATTCCCGCTCCGGGGAGAACCAGAATCCATAATAAACGAGCTCAGAATATTTGGGGATCAGGGAGTCCCGAAGGTGCAGAACCTCCCGGTCCATGGTGATGGATTCCACCGCCCGATGAGCAAGGTGGAGGATAGTCCCTCCCGGGGTCTCATAGACCCCTCGGGATTTCATCCCCACAAAACGATTTTCCACCAGATCCACTCTTCCAATTCCATTCTCCCCTCCAATGCTATTTAGCTTACTGAGAAGCTTGAATGGCGAAAGTCGCTCCCCATTAAGGGCTACCGGATTCCCCTCCAGATACTCAAGCTCAATATTGGTCTCCTTATCCGGTGCTTCCCGGGGGGAGCGAGTAAGGACGAAGATATCCTCCGGGGGCTCGACCCAGGGATCCTCCAGGATTCCCCCCTCGAAGCTGATATGGAGGAGGTTGCGGTCAGTGGAGTAAGGCTTGTCCAGGGTAGCGGTAATGGGTATCTTCTCTTTTTCCGCATAATCAATTAGGGCCCGGCGTGACTTGAAATCCCATTCTCGCCAGGGAGCAATGATCTTGATATCGGGCTTAAGAGCAAGGTAGCCAAGCTCAAAGCGAACCTGATCGTTTCCCTTC
Source organism: Deltaproteobacteria bacterium (assembly GCA_030616835.1). Taxonomy (GTDB): domain Bacteria; phylum Desulfobacterota. The sequence goes on from JAUWWP010000310.1 coordinate 1,538, forward strand.
CCGGTAGCACCGTGAGCAACCGCATCTGCCCCTTCCCTGGTAGCGATCTCGATCTGCCTTTTGGCAATTAGGGGTCGGGCAATGGAGGTTCCCAGAAGATAGCTTCCTTCGTAAAGGGCATTGGCCCGGAGCATTGAAAAGACAAAATCCTTCGCAAACTCCTCCCGGAGATCCTCGAGGAAAACCTTGCTGGCTCCGATCTCAAGCGCCCTTTCCCGTAAGCTCTCCAAGTCTTCCTCCTGCCCCAGATCAGCTAAGAAGGCCAGGATTTCACCGCGATACTTCTCCTTAAGCCAGCGGATGCCCACCGAGGTATCCAGCCCCCCGGAGTATGCCAGAACAATCTTTTTCACTCTATCTTCCGCCATGGTTTCAACCCAGATTATGCATAAACATCCGAATTGCCTGTCCTGAGCCTGTCGAAGGATTGGTATATTAACAATTTATTTGTATCTGTTTGGGATAATCCACCTATGGCGGATTGTAGGGGTGGGCCTCCGTGTCCACCCTTACCTGTCCTGAGCTTGTCGAAGGATTCGGGCCGACAGAGACGTCGGCCCCTACATTCGCGTATTATTTGGTTTTAATGCTCGGCTCCTGCAGGAAAGACGATCGAGAAGGTAGTCCCGATACCCTTCTCGCTGACCACCGAGATCCTTCCCTGATGCGCTTCAATGATATTCTTGACTGCAGCTAACCGCACCGGGGAATCGCTTCCCCCTGATAGCTCTTTCCGGGAATGGTAGTTAAATAGGTGAGGCAGTTTTACCGGGTCAATCCCTTCTCCGGTGTCGCTTACCGTAACAATAAGGGATTGCCTCCCATCCTTTTCCTTGCTGCTTTTTCCCGAGACAGTGATAATCCCCTTCACTGGAGTCCGATCAAGCGAGAAGCTCAAGAGGCTAATCAGGGCATAAGTTATTTTTTCCTGATCCCCTGACATCTTCGGTAGATTAGCCGAGACCGTCCATTCCAGCGCCACTCCCTCTCTTTCAGCAAATGGTTCCATACCACTGACCGAATTTTTGATAATCTGGGAAATGTCCAGCTTTTCTTGCTTGATTTTTAGCTTCCCGGGCTGAGCTTCCGAGAAAGCCAGAAGATCATCCACCAGCCTCATTACCCGTTGAGAGCTCTGGAGGCCCTCCTCAATTAGCTCGCCCGCTTCTTCTTTAAGCTCGGGGAGAGCCTTATTTTTCAACTCGCTGAATGTATTAACGATGTCCAAAAGGGGGCTGTGAAGCTGGTGGATAATCATTGAGGTAAAATTTGCCTTCGCCTGGTCGGCTTCTTTATCTCTGGTTATATCCAGGAGGCCTATTACATACCCAATGAAGCCTCCGTCATCCCCGGTGATAAGCGAGATGCTGGTCTTGAAGTACCGGGAAGCCTCCTCGATATCGATACGGGAAGGAATGTTCTCCTTCCTTACCTGAGTAATGGCCTCCAGGACCTTCTCCCAGTTATCACTACTAAATAGCTCCTTGACCTCCTTACCCACCAACTCCATTACCTTCCTTCGAAAGATCTCCTCCCCGGCCGGATTAAGATAGAGAAGCTTGTTGTTGGTATCCCCGATAATTATCGGGGTTTCCAGATAAGTCAGAACGGTTTTCATCTTGTTCAGCATCGAGTATCCTTTCTACACCCCAATGATCCCCTGGCGTAGAAGCCGGTAGATGATCCGGTAGGTTTTAAAGCCATCCATATTGCTCAGGGAAAACACATCGTCATAGCTTAGTTTCCCATCAATAAGGGAAAGAATAAAACCCTCTTTATGGTCCAAATTGAGTTTTAAGAGCTCTGCTGCCTTTTTGATCACCCGGGGTATCTGAGACAGATCACCCACCTCGGATTTATACTGCTTAAGCTGCTGATTCCTGGCCATCTCATAGTATCCCTGGACATCAAGGTCATTAGGTTCCTCCTGGAGAATGGATTCAAACATCTCCATCGCCAGTTCAAACTTGCCTTCCTTAAAGAGGTTTCTTGCCTGGTTAATCTTGTCTTTCCAATCAGGCTCTGGCGGAGGAGTGGGAGGTGGAGGGGGGGCAGTGGTGAGGGGAGGAGGTTCCTCCTGGCCTTCCTGAAAGGGGCTTTTTGCCTGGTTAATTTTAGCTTCCTGATCAGGCTCTGGCGGAGAAGGGGAAGGCGGAGGAGGAGCAATTTTGGCTTCCCGATCAGGCTCTGGTGAAGGAGTAGAAGGCAGAGAAGGAATAATCGTAGGAGGTTCCTCCAACCTTTCTGGAGGCGTCTTTTCCGCCTCACTTACCTCTCCCCCGGCAGACTCAATGTAATCTTTAGCCAAGGAATTATCGGGATCGAGCCCCAGAACCTTCTTCCAGCACTCAATTGCCTCCTTGAACTTTCCCAGCCCATA
>JAUWWP010000088.1 GCA_030616835.1 Deltaproteobacteria bacterium
ACAACCTCGGTCTCGAACTTCCTAAGAGAAGGAAATGCCATCGGGTTAAGGGCGTTCTCGCAGAAAAACATGCCGTAAGCTTCTTTCAACAGGTCGGTGAGCTCTTCTCCCGCATAGTAGACCAGACTCCAGGTTTTGGCGTTTTTCCAATCCGAGTCTTCCGCCCGAGAATCACGCATCATTGAAATCAATTCTTCCCGAGGCACCCCCTTCGCCGGCAGTTTAAGGGCAGTCATAGCTCCTCCTTATCTTTTTAAAGAATTGTGTGGGGAAAAATGGGTTCTATCCCACTTTGTGGGGGAAGTTGGGTTTTCTCCCCCGGCGACATATTGATATTAACCTCCCTTAAGCTACTTTTCAAGTGATTTAATTACTGGAGTACCACATTTTTTTAGGTAAAGTGGATAGGCGGGGCTTTCCAGCCCCGAAATGTAAGGGCCGACCTCTGTGTCGGCCCTAATAGGGGTGGACATTAAAGAAATTGCAAATTGCAAAATGCAAATTGTAAATGATTGAATTGGGATTTGGGATTTGGTCATTGGGATTTGTTAACACGGAGGTCCACCCCTACAAGTCTGAGGCGGACTAAATGCCGGGGTCGAAAGCCCCGGCTATCCTGTATTGGAAATTTGTAGAATTTTTTGGGGGAACTCCTGCAGGGTCTTCACTCTTGATATATGAATAATGGTATGTGATAATAAAAATTTCAAGGCCGTTAAGAATTGTTGGAGAATTGGAGCTCAAGTTATTAAATGAAGAATGAAGACCTGATCCTGAGTCGCGTTCTTAAAATTTTTTCTATCATTCTTATCTTTATTGGCTTATACACTCGTTCAGTAGCTATCGTTGCGATTGCTTGTGGTTACTGGATTGCGGCGAAAAATCCGGGGAGATACCGGGTGGTCATCAATATCGGCATCATCCTTCATAGCCTGGTATTTCTCCAGGAGTTATACCATCTGGTTGCCGACAAAGTTTATCTATCGTATATTAATTTGTTTTTTAATCCCTTTGCCTTAATCATTCTCATAAAATATTACCCTTCTCCGTATCCGGTGATAATGAATGTATTATCATTCTTCACCCCGACGGAGATGAATGTCAACTGGTTAGATAAGCACCCTTCATTCTTTAAAAGATTTTCCCTGAAGAGCATAATTGGCACAGTAGAAGGACTTTATTATAATTCTGATGCCTTCAACATAATCCTCCCGGAACAGGGGTTCCTGGGATTCACCCCCGGAAGGGATATAATTGATGCCGCAAAAAGAGCAGGAGTTCAGGACGGCAAGCAGTTGCTTGATGTGGCGAGCGGATTGGGAGGGCCATCGTGCATGCTGGCCGGGGAATTTAAAATTCGTGTCACCGGCATTGATTTACTGAATAGAAATGTAACCAGAGCAAACTCCTTAGCGTCCTCGCTTAATCTCGTTGATAGAGTTATATTTTTACCGGCAAATGCGCTCAAACTGCCATTTAGAGAAGGGAGCTTTGACTTTATTTTTGGTTCCGACTCCTGGTGTCATGTGCCGGATAGAAAAAGCCTGTTAAAAGAATGCGAAAGGATACTTAAGGATGACGGTAAAATTTTCTTTTTTGATTGGCTTGACCTGGGAGCACTCTCGGAAGGCTTCAGATTTATCTACTCCTTTCCCCCGCTGGAAACACTTGAGAGTTATCGAGAGAAATTACTCGAGACCGGATTTAATATTTTATCCGCAGAGCAGGGGAATGAATCCTTGAAAAATAATGTCTTCGGGATCAATGAAAGCCTCAAAAAAAATAAACGCAGAGTAATTGAAGTATGTGGTAGGGAACTCTACGACAACTGGGATTTTATTGTACAATATACCTGGAAAATGATTGTGGAGGGGAAACTTAGTCATGGTCTTTTCATTGCGAAAAAATAGTAGTGCATAGTAAGGGTCACTTCGTTCAGGGTCAGAATGACATTTAACAGTATTTCGCAGTTTTTCAACAGCCTGTGTAAACCCGTTTCCTCCCGCCAGCCCTTCGATCTCTACCAGAATTTCTTAGTCAGGTAAACTATCTGGCCTTCGTCTTCATCCCCGACTTGAGCGGTCGATTTGTAGTAGTGCTTAAAGCCGTAGACAGTGAGGGCAGCGAGGACTGCGTCCAGATCATCGGATGACTTAATTCTAATTCCCGGTTCAATCTGAAAGCCCACCTCCAGGCCCAAATCTTTATAGATCTTTACGGCCTGATCCAGATCCTTCTTATAACTCTTTTTCCCGCCGGAACCAATCTCAATCCCCAGGCCCTCCAGGGTCTTTTTAGGATAAACCTCGATCACCTCGATCCCCTCCCGGGTGAATCGGTCCTTTAAAAAGATTCCCCTTGCGCTCAAGGCTCCCAGATACATGGTGGACATCCCCCCGCTCTCTTTATCACACCGCCGATAGAGATAATCGGGAATTTCATTTGCCGGGAGCTTATCCGGGTTTTGGAAATAACGGGGCAGGCTCAGAGGAGAATCAATGCCAACCACCACCGGTCTCAGGGAGGTGATCGTCTGGATCAGGTAGCGATCGGCTTCTTCACCCCTCTTACCTTTGAAGGAATCTTTACCACAAATGGAGAGTTTTGGCTTAGAGGCAGTTGTGGCAATAACCGCCAGGGAGGTTCGATTAGTTGTCCTTCCGGCAAGGTCAATCCCTAAATATATACTAATCATTATAGATTATAGATTACAGATTGTAGATGGTAGATGGTAGATTATGGATTGTAGTCCACATTAGGCGGACTGTATTTTGCAGTTTCTAATTCGCTATTAGGGACAGGGCATTGAGGAAAGGCTCCGGGTCGGAGAAATTGGGGAAGAGATAGTCTGGCTGCCATTCCTTCAACTGGGCAATAGAATAAGAGCCAGTAGCAACCGCGACCGAGGTGGTGCCAAGTAAAGTGCTGCTCTGGATGTCAAAGGGGGTGTCACCGACAATGTAGATATCCTGCTTTTTAAGCTCCTGGCCAATAAACTCCTGGGAGCGGGAGATCGCTATTCGGGTAAGCTCCACCCGGTCTTCGCAGTCGGAGCCAAATCCCCCGAATCTGAAGTATCGGTTAAGTCCGGCCCGCCCGAGCTTAATCCTTGCCCCTTCCTCCAGATTGCCGGTAGCCAGGCCCATAATAACACCCTCTTTTAACTCCAAATGTTTTAGGAGCTCCGGTATCCCTGGCATAACCCGATATCCCGGGGACTCGGGAACTTCTCGGCGAAGAAAGCTGAGATACTGCTTATTGAGGGATTCAAGTTCCTCTGCCCGGCAATCCCGGCCCAGGGTTTTCCGGCACATCTCCCGGATAATGGCCGGGTCAGTTTTCCCATCAGGCTTGATTCCATCAAGGGCATTATCCAGGCAGAAGAGCTTTTCAAATGCTTGGGACAAAGCCCTGCTTCCGGCACCGCCAGACAGGATCAGGGTCCCATCAATGTCAAAAAGGATCGCTTTCATCTAATGTCCTAAACGATAAAGCTCCCGGCGGACCTCTTCTGCCTTCTGCCGGCTCAGACCCAGGGTAAGGCTTTTTTCAAACTCGGAGCGAGCCTCAGATCTTTTCCCCAGGGTCTTATAGATAATTCCGAGCTCAATATGAGGCTCAGCGTATTGGGGATTTAGCTTCAATGCCTTCTGGAGCTGGGAGGTGGCACTCTCAAACTTTCCCTGCTTCCGGTAGGCTACCCCCAGATAGTAACGCGCCATCGCCAGTCGGGGGCCGATATTTATGGCTTTTTGATAATAGGAAAAAGCCTTATCTACTCTTCCATCCTGAAAGTAGAGATTGCCTGCCCTAACATAAGCCTGGGCATAGCGAGGATTGATCCTAATTGACTTTTGATACTGCTCGACAGCACCTCTATATTTTCCCAGATAGTCATAGGCAAGGCCCAGGTGGTAATGAGCTTTAGCATGATTGGGGTTTACTTTGATGGCTTGCTTGAGTTTACCAATGGCAGGTTCAATTTGATTTCGCTCATACATGATCTTGCCTATTCGATAATGAGCATCGCCAAGCTTGGGCTCTCGGGCTAAGGCTTTTTTGAAGTGTTCCAGGGCATAGCTCTCATTGCCCTGGCTCAGGTAAGCAAGTCCCAGATTATAGTAAGCAATGGCATAGTCGGGATCGATCTTTATTGCCTGCTGGTACTGGGGGATAGAGGCCTGAATATTGCCTTTTTTCCGGTAGATTTCCCCCAGCGAGTTACGCACAGTTGAATTATATGGATCTAATTCGATCACCTTCTTAAACTCGGAAATGGCAAGGTCGGGTTTCCGCTGAGCCTGGTAGATCTTCCCCAAGGCATAAAGAGCCTCGGTGTTCTTCGAGTCTAAGTCCAGGACGTCTTCAAAGGTGGCGATTGCCAGAGCAGTATTGCCCTGTCCCTGATACGCACTTCCTATTACATTGTAGGCCCTGATATTTTGGGGATCGAGCTGGATCGACCGTTTACCCTCAGAAATAGCCTGGGAGAGTTCTCCTCCCTTGCGATAGGCAATTGCCAGATGGTAGTGGGCCTCGGAGTTAGCCGGGTCTAACCAGGCAGCTTTTTTAAATCCTTTGATTGCTCCGGCAGTATCTCCCTTAGCTTCGTAGGAGAGGGCGAGCAGATAGTGAGCATCGGGAGAGTTGGAGACCAGCCGGATTGCCCTCTGTCCCTGGGAGATAGCCTGATCCAGCTCGCCCTTTTCGCGATAAGCATCACCGAGGTGGGAGAATGCCTGAGAATTTTTGGGGTCAAGCTCGATGGTCTTTTTGTAGTTGGCAATGGATTGGTCGTATTTCTCCTGCTCACGGTATGCCTCTGCCAGCAGGTAGTAGGCATTAGCATTATTAGGTTCAAGTTTTACGGTTTTTTCAAACTCGATAGTTGCTGAGCGAAAATCACCCCCTTTTATGTAAGAATTAGCTAAATTGAAGTGGGCCTGAGCACTGTTGGGGTCAATCTCAGTAGCCTTTTGAAACTCCGGGATTGCTTCTTTGAACCGGTTCCGGCGCAAATAAATGTTGCCCAGATCGAGATGGTATTCAAAGTTTTTCGGGTTTATCTTGATTGCCTGGGCATACTCTTTGCTGGCCAAATCAAGTTGGTCAAGTCGGGTGTATATCTTACCCAGATAATAGTGAGCCTTTTCCAATTGAGAACCTCCAGGAAGATCTGAGTATTCGCTAAATATCTTTTGGAGATTTTCCTTGGCTCGATGGATTTCATTTAGGTTCTCAAATAAAAGGGCACTCAACTGAATTCGCGCCCGGATATAAGCAGGGTTTCGCTCGAGGGCCTTTTGATAATATTGCTCGGCCCCTTCAAAATCCTTGATCCCGGTGTAGGCCTGTCCCAGGCTAAGATAAACCGGTATGAGATCGGGATTTAGGCTAAGGGATTTGTTCAGGGACTCTATTGCCGGTTGAGGCTCCCCTTCCTGAAGATAAATGCTGCCCAGAACAAGATAGTTGTTGGCATCTTCAGGTGGTAATGCCACAGCCTTAATGATAGCCTCCCGGGCCTCTTTGTATTTCCCCTGGATTTTGAAAAGGAGGGCTCTGACCCGATGGCCGGTAGCTAAGTTTGGTTCCATCCGTAGGGAATGCTGGGAAAGTAGGTCTGAGGTATGCAGAAACTCTTCATCCTTTTTGATCTCGCTCCACCGGGCATAGGTCTCAGCCAGAGAGGCAAGGGTGAGTGGATTATGTTGGTCCAGATTCAGGGCCTGGAGGTAGTTCCTCTCTGCTTCCTTGTATCCAGAGTTGGTATCCAAAAGAAGATATTTATTCCCCTTGCTCAGATATCTTTCTGCCTCCTCTTTCTCCAGGGGATTCGCCTTAAGGAAGCCTTTGGTTAGTTTAATAATCTTGTCAGCACTGGCCCGGGAGATATCCGGACAATATTCATAGTTAAACCAATAATAAGCAAGGGAGCCGGCAATCAACAGGAAAAGGCAGGTAGCGGCAATTACAATCGTTACTGTCCTCCTTTTTCGAGCTTCTTCCACCTCAGAGACTTCCGTCTTGGCAGATACTGCCGAGACCTCCTCCTCGGCGGCCTCCTGAAAGATCTCACTTTCGACAATAGGTTTCTCAAAGTCCAGAACTTCCGGGGAGACCTCAGGGGTAAGGGGGATACTGGCAGCTTCTGGGGCTTTCCGAACCGACTCTTCCTCCAGAAAAGATGATTCTGCTTCGATTTCTGATGGGGGCATTTCTTCTGGAGCGGGAGGCTCTTCCCGTTCCCCAGTTTCAAATGGGGGAGGCATTTCTTCGGGAGCGGAAGGCACTTCCCGTTCCCCCGTTTCAGATGGGGGAGGCATTTCTTCGGGAGTGGGAGGCTCTTCCCGTTCCCCCGTTTCAAATGGGGGGGGTATTTCTTCGGGAGTGGGAGGCTCTTCCCGTTCCCCCGTTTCAAAAGGCTTTTCTTCAAATGTGAAGGGTTCCTCGCGCATTGGAGGCTCGGAAGGGGTCTCTTCAGTTTCCGGAAGTTCAACCATCTCTGGCAGACTAGATAGATCTGGGGCTTCCTCGGAAGGCCCTCTTTCTATTGGAGGAGATGGAGTTTCTTCCTCAAAGGTGAAAGAAGTCCAGGGATCCTGTTCTTCTATTTTCGGGCTCTCTTTGGCCTCGGCAGGGGGCTCCGGAAGAGCTTCCTGGCTCGGGAAAATGTCATCGGCAGGGGGCTCCGGGGGAGCTTCCTGGCTCGGGAAAATGTCATCGGCAGGGGGCTCCGGGGGAGCTTCCTGGCTCGGGAAAATGTCATCGGCAGGAGGCTCCGGAGGGGCTTCCTGGCTCGGGAAAATGTCATCGGCAGGAGGCTCCGGGGGAACCTCTTCAGGAAGAGTTCCTTTCAGTTCTTCTAAAGCTCCCTTTGCCTCTTCATCAGTAGAACTGAGCTTTAGTACCATCTCATAGGCTTCGATTGCTTGCTCCGGCCTACCCAGTTTTTGATTAATTCTTCCTAAGAATTTCCAGCCCATGATGTTATCAGGGATGGTTTCGACTACCTTGGAAAATTCATCCCGGGCCTTTTCATTCTCTCCCTTTTCGTAATAAGCCCGGCCGAGCGGGACCCTTCCACTCAAGTAATTGGGGTTATGCTTCAGCCCTTCCTGGCAGACATGGATAGCTTCCTCGTATAGCCCGCCTTTTATGTATTCATCAGCCAGGCGGACAAAGACCTTAGATTTAGGATCCTCCCGTAACGTTTCCATATATTTCTCTACCTGAGGGGAGAGGATGAAACTCGGTCCTTCCTCTTTTTCAGCTACTGGAGGCTCGACAGGAGCAGCAGGCTCTGGCGGAGCAGTCGTTGGCGCTGACTCTTCCGCATAGCCCTCAACCGTGATGATATTCTGGCAGTTAGTACACGTAACCTTCCCCCCCTTCTCCTTCACCTGATCATCATCTATCATATACATCGCCTGACATTTATCACAGTTGATTAACATTTATCCTCCTGTAATTTCGGGCAGTGAACCTATCCTTCTATCCTTTTTCCCGACCTCCTAAGACCTGTCTCAGCTTCAATAAGAACTGCTCTTCCTGGAAGTGGAGGTCAAGGAGCAATTTTAAAGAACCTCCCCCCTGCTTTGTCTTGATAAACTTATTGAGTTTGTCCTGGATAGACTGGCTAATCTCAATAAACTCAATCCCCATTCCCGGGACATATCCATCCGTCTTTGCCTGTTTCACGGTGACCCTGCGAATTACCTTCCCCTTTAGCTTAAATTTATCGCGAATGCCCGGTAGGAAAAAATCCAAGAATACCTCAGAACCTAAAGGAAATGGCTTCTTTGCTTCGGTAAAAAGCCCGCCGGCACTAATATCCCGGGTAAAGTGAACTGAGAAGCTACCCCCCTCCAGGCACTTCAGTTCCACCTTTATTTCTTTGCGAGGAAAGTTTCGCCGTTCCTTCCTTTCTGGATCATTCATCTTAATATAATATTATATTATCATATCAAAAACCTCAACCTCTTTTTTTACCCTATGTTCCTAAATCTCCTCCCAGAGAAAAAGCTGTTCCTCTACCTTCCCGGGAGATTCGAGCTTGCTCTGAGGATAGTGCCTTCCATTCAGGGTAATAAAATTTTTCGCTCTTTTCACCACTACTCCCAGTCGCTTAAGCTGCTCTAACTCCTTTATTTTGGAGCACTTACGGGCTTCGATGATCCCCTTCGAGGAAATCTTCCCTATACCCGGAACCCTCATCAACTCCCAGTAAGATGCCTTATTTACCTCTAAGGGAAACCAATCTCGGTGCAGTTCGGCCCAGGCAAGCTTAGGATCTATCTTTTGGGGCAATTCCCCCTTTTTATCAAAGGGAAGCTCTTCGGGGCTAAAATGGTATTTGCGGATAAGGAAATCAGCCTGGTAAAGCCGGAACTCTCGCCCGGGAGAACAGGGTGGATTATTCTCCAGCGGGGTCCCTTTCAGAGGAGTAAAACTACTGTAATAGACCCGCCACAGTTTTAAATCCTTATAGAGTCTATCAGCTAATTTGATTATCTCCTGATCGGTCTCTCCGGCTGCTCCCACAACTAACTGGGTAGTAATTCCCGAGGGAAGGGGATTGTGCTTATTGATCCGGGAGATCCCAGTGAGTCCCGAAAGAAGCTCTTTCTGGAAGTCCTTAGTAGGGGAGATTTTATCCAGATATTTCTGTCCGG
>JAUWWP010000407.1 GCA_030616835.1 Deltaproteobacteria bacterium
AATTTTTTACGGGGCGAGCAACGCAACCTAATAACTAATAACCAATGGAAATTTAGTTAAATTGCCTAAGTTTGACGAAAGAATTTACCCCTAAATCAACCCATTATTTGGGATAACTTTATGCTGGCTCAAATGATTTTCAAAATCTCTTTTAGTCCCGGGGAGCTGGAGATCTTTAACAGCCTATCGGCCATCCTTTTTAGTTCTTTGGGATCCCGGAACCCAAATTCTACCTTGAGCTCATCTCCTTCAAAGTAGGGAGGAGGTGAGAGCTTCAGCTCAGGAGGAAGGTGCAACTCTTTTAATTTCTCCTCCACCTGTGCCTCAAGCTCAGTCAACTGCGGATACCTTTTTCTCCTGAGGATCTTCCTGATTAACTCGATCTTCTTCGACCGGGTAAGCTTCTCATCGCCGAGCATCGCCTCTATCTGCTGATCACCAAGAAGCTCCCTAACCGGTATTTCATCTCGCCGTGAGGCCTCTTCCAGGTAGGTAAGGAATTCGACTATTCGGTTTACCCCGAGATTCAGCCGGGAAATCAGCCGGAAGCTTGCCCGCCTGTCCTCCGGAGAGAGCGCCAATAACCGGGAGGAGACCCGAACGGGAAGCTTCTTGCGGACAATATACTCTTTGATCTCCTCATCCAGATCAATTAGTGGTAGATATTGGCGGAACACTGCTTCTCCCGCCTCCAGGCCCAATAAAGGCAGATATTCCTCGATGATCCGAGACGGGTCAAGACCAAATTGATAGTGGAGCTTACTTAGCACCATTGATTTCTCGATCTCGTTGAAATCACGGTGAGCCAGATTTTCAAACAAAGCTAAGAGAAATCCATCCCACTCGCTGAGCTCCGCCTCGGGGTAAACCAGGGCCTCAATTCGTTCAAAATCTGATTCCCGGCAGGCCAGTGCCCTTCGAAAGCCGCAGACTACCTGGTATTTTTCAGCCTTCTCCTGTTTTCGGACAATCACCGGCTGAATCAGCCCTACCCGGGCGATCGATTCCTTAAGCCTTTGGTACTCAAGAGGGTAAGTAGCAGTAAAAAACCTATCTTCAAAATCGATCTTTTCGATCTCCACTTTTTCCGGATTTTTTCTTTTTAGCATAATCCTTTAGCCTTTCTCGTATTTTAATGGCAGCCCGGCAAATTTATCCCCTTCCTCCCTTTTTCCTCTTCGGTAGCAGCCCCGGGCGAGTATCTCGCATTTTTTCTTTAGTACCCTTAATGCCTGCCTTCTTTGCTCTGAGCCCAGTTGGTCATGATCCAATAGCTTTTCCAGGGCCCTTACCCGGAAGCGGTCCCTCCCCCAATATTTTTCTGAAAGCTGGTCCGGATGTCCCCCCCGTTTGATAATCAGCGGCTTATCGATAAGGTATATTGGAGAGGTAGAAGCGATTCGCAGCCAGAGGTCATAATCCTCAGCGACTGGCAGTTCCTCATCGAAATACCCAACCTCCAGGAAAAGCTCTCGGCGAATCATGACCGAAGAGGGGCTGATAATGCACAGCTCCAGAGCCCGATCAAAGATCCAGCCCGAATCCTTTCGATGCCTTTTGCGGGGATTCACCCGTACTCCTCGACGAATCCAGATTTCATCGGTATAACAAATTCGTGCCTCCGGAGTGCTCTCCATAAAATCAACCTGATAGCGAAGCTTATCCTTATCCCAGAGGTCATCCGAGTCCAGAAAGGTTATCAGTTCTGCCCGGGATAGTTTTATTCCCTGGTTCCGGGCTGCCGGTGCCCCTTGATTTTTTTGATAGAAATAACGGAGCTTGTCCGGGTAACGGTGGGTAATCTCGATGGTATTATCCTCAGATCCATCATCAATCACGATCAGCTCAAAATCCCGGTAGCTCTGATTGAGAACCGATTCTACTGCCTCTATCAAAAAAAGATATCGGTTATAGGTGGGAATGATTACACATACCCTGGGGACCATGACAGGCTCTTCACGAAATACAGTGGATAGATAGAATTCATCTACAACATTATCATTGTCATAGGAAGGTGAGCTAATGTCAAATGCCAAAGCTCAAAGTTCAAACAAAGTCCAAAGTTCAAATGACAAAATATATGATTTAGAAGAGAGAACTGCTAAATAAATCCTAAGCACCAAATCCTATAATAATAATATTAAATGACCAACCCCTGATTAAATCAGGGGCAAAATACAAAACATTACGATCTTGAAGAGACAAAATAGTTTTGAATTTGGCTAATTTGAATTTAGAATTTGTTTAGAGTTTAGGATTTCGGATTTAGGATTTCTCAGTTGATATTTGGATTTTTTACCCACAACAATTCTTGATGAGCCTCATAATATTTTAGCACTAAAATGTATGGAATAGTAAACTAAGGAGAGGAAATAAGCCTATTGTGAAGAAGGCATAAAAATGAGGCCTGGGTAACTTACTATCTTTGTTCTTCAACAAACCTCTCGTATTCCCCGAGGTCTAATAGAGAATCAAGCTCACTTGTATCAGTTAGCTTTACTTCAATCAGCCAGCCTTCACCATAAGGGTCATCATTGACGGCTGAAGGGTTAGCCTCCAGATCTTCATTGACCCCGACAACAGTGCCGCTTACCGGTGAGATTAGCTCTGAGACTGCTTTAGAGGACTCGATCTCCCCAAATGGCTCGGCCTTTTCCACTGTATCTCCTACTATCGGGAGATCAAGACATAGAATCTCTCCCAGCTCCGACTGGGCATACTCACTGATACCTATCTTGCCCTTTTTAGCACTAATTTTGACCCAGATATGATCCCCGTTGAATTTCAGATCCTCGGATTCCATTACCCTCCCCTTAAATTTAAACAATAATCTGAATCTAACCAGACCCGTTCAAGCTTGTAGCATTAGGAAAGTTTTAAACTATGAAAAAATACTTGTCAAGACTTTTTTAAATACCTTCTAACCCAATCCAGAGCGCTCTCGGAGCTGAGAGCCTTGATCTGCTCACGACTCCCGCCGAAATGATAACCATCCACCTTCGTCCTCTCCTCATTGACCAGGGCAATGAAGACGGTGCCCACCGGCTTTTCCGGACTGCCTCCTGAAGGACCAGCACTCCCGGTTACTGC
>JAUWWP010000519.1 GCA_030616835.1 Deltaproteobacteria bacterium
ATGCCGCCTTTGCCGGTCTTACGGAGTTGGCAGAAGTGATCGACAACGGAAGCGATGTCCCGGGGACAATCCTTGCGAACTGTTCGGCGGGATTCCGGGAAAGATTTGAGGGGGCCGATCTTGTTATTGCCAAGGGTCAAGGAAACTACGAGACTTTAAATGATATTGATAAGAATATCTTTTTTCTGCTCAAGGCCAAGTGTTCGGTAGTTGCCCGGGATGTCGGCTGCCAGGTGGGTGATATAATTGTGAAGTGGGGGAGGGCGCTTTAATACCCGTAAAAAAGAAAGTCCAATCTACCAAAACTCGATCTGGGTGATATTTTCTTCGGCCTTAATAATCCGGGTAATGTCCCGCCGCGTTTCCTCATCCGAGATTAACTCCATATCTGATACTGGTAAGCCGTCTCCATTCGTTTTATTTTGCCAGTTAATCAGGTAACCAGGCACAAGGGCATATCTACAGCCACCGACACCACAACAGGAAGATTCTATCACGCCTAAACCGACCACATACAAGACATCCCGGTTATTGTATTTTAATCTTACTTCTTTCTGGGGAATATAATATCCGGCAATGCTGTATACCTCCTCATTTAATTTTGAATGAGTATATTCCCGGGTCATTGTGCATCCCTCCTGGTTTGACTGATCTTGTGCTAACGATGAATATCAGCTACAGCCTTCCTGTCCCTGAACCCTCTATTATGATACCTGACTTTTTTCCCGCTGTCTATCCCCTCGGTAGTTTCAGCATGTCCGCTCTCTCTCATAATATCAAAAATTAAAAATCAAATATTAAAATTACAAATCAAAATTCAAAAACATTAAGACATCTTACATTTTGATGCTTAATTTGTCATTTTGCATTTTAATCTTTGAGTTTTACATTGGGAATACGAGAGAGACCTTTACAGTAAATCCGCATACTATTTAACACTCCGGGTAGTGATTGTGAATACGAGGTGTCCGCCCACTTTCCAGGGGAGATGCAGGGAGCGCATTAAGTTGATCTTCAAACAACTGATAAAGGCGGGAGTGTCCTTCCATTTCTTTTCGTTGAGTATCTCCACCCGGTCAACCCGCCCCTTACCATCGAAGTGCACCTTGATTCTTACCGTCCCCTTCTGGCCGTAATCGGTAAAGCAACTGTTTACATCACCGAGTAGTTTTTCCAGCGTCGCCTTTAGCTCTCCTTCCCCCACCTCTTCTTTCATCACCAGTTTTTGTTCCTTTATGTCAACCTGAACCTTTGGGGGGACTTGCAGGGCATCAATGTCGCCTTCTCCCGATAACACATCCTTTCTGGCCTTTAGCGCAAGTGGGAGCTGCGGAGGAGGCATTGAAGCAGGTGCGGCAGTTTTGTAACGGGGAGGCTTCGCCTCCGCAGCCTCTTTCGCCACGGCATAGTCGCTTACGCCCCGGGGGAGGGCTAGGGGTTGTTTTACCGTTTCTACCTTTCCGTCTTGCCGCCTTATGCGCTGGTCAATGGCAATGAAAGAGGTGTATTCGGTTAGCAGGTTATATTTCAATCCAATTGAGGTTATTTCCTCCCTGTCGGCCTGCTGGGCATCCAAAGAGGCGTAATCGGAAAGAATGACGACCCTTTCCCTTGCCCACAGGTATTTGAGTGCCTCGTTCTGATTGCTGACTTTGTTTTCGCTCACTTTCAGGCTGCGTTGGAACTTTCCCTCACCGGTATAGCCGCCGACCGTAATCTTTCCCCTTGCCTTCCCGCGGTATTTTCCTGCCAAGACTATGGGGCGCTGGGCGAAAAGGTCAGGCACCTTCGAAGGTTCCATATCGTAAGCAGCAAACCCTTCAAAATTAACATCAATGCCGGTGAGGAGCGGCGATTCGACATATTTACGGAAGCGCTCTGCCATCTTCGGGGCCCCGTTCGGGTCCAGAACCACAAACGGCGAGCCTTTGCCCACTCTCGCCATCCCCTCGATGAGGTGCCGGTTGACGGAGCTGCCGATGCCTAAAGCGAACAGATTTGCCTGGTTCAGGTTTTCCCGGATAAGCTTAAAGGTTTCCCGCTCAACGCTTATATAGCCGTCGGTG
>JAUWWP010000494.1 GCA_030616835.1 Deltaproteobacteria bacterium
CAGCGCCGGGCGCCCAAGTCTATATCCCATCCATTGCCTCCGCCTATGTGGGGGCGGATATTACCGCCGGAATACTTGCTACCGGGCTTTATAGGAAAAAGAGGCCATCCCTGCTCATTGATGTCGGCACCAACGGGGAGGTTGTTCTTGTCCGGGAAGGGAACCTCACTGCCTGCTCTACCGCTGCCGGCCCTGCCTTTGAGGGGATGAATATCAGCTGTAGTATGCGCGCTGAGCCTGGGGCGATTGAAGAGGTGAGGTTTGTGGGCCCGGAGATAGACTATAAGACCGTTAATCAGATCCCTCCCCGGGGGCTGTGCGGGAGCGGGTTGGTTGACCTCATCGCCGAACTGCGTAAGAGGGAATTTATTGACGCCCGCGGCCGGTTGCGGGGCCGGGCCGAGGTGCAGAGGGTGGACAGGGACCCTCTTGCTGACCGGTTGAAGAAGGTCAGGGGGATGAACGGGTTTTCGGTGGTCAGGAAAGGGGAGGGCGCTTCGGCAAGAGAGATATACATCACCCAGGGGGATATTCGGAAGCTTCAACTGGCAAAGGGTGCCATCTACACCGGGATAATGCTTCTTTTGCAGGAAAGTAAGGTACTTGCGGAAGAGATCTCCCAGGTGTTTATTGCCGGAGGGTTCGGGTACAATTTAAGGCCGGAGAGCCTGGTTGAGATTGGTCTGGTTCCCCCGCAGTTTATTGATAAAATTGTCTTTGCGGGCAATTCCGCACTCTCCGGTGCCCGGATGCTCCTTCTGGATGAGGGTAGTAGAAGGAAGGTTGAGCGCTTTACCAGCTCCATTAACTGTCTCGAACTTACCGTCCATCCCCGCTTCGAGAAGATGTATATTGATTCCCTGAATTTTAAATAATAAGATATGCGAAGGAACATTTGGTATCAGGTCTTGCTTTTTGAAATTCGGCACGGTGAAGTTAACTGGGCCTGATTTACTATCAAAGTAGCAGTAAAAACCAATAGCAGTAAGATCTGAAGGCTTCAGGATCAGCCGCAGACTTCCTGGTAGACGCGCAGGAAGTTAAGACCCAAAACCTTCCTGATATCCTCTTCCGAATATCCCCTATCCAGCATAAGCTGCGTGAGTACGGGAAGGTCGCTAACATCCTTCAGGCCTCGAGGCAGGCAGATGAAACCGTCGAAGTCAGAGCCTAATGCAGCATAGTCTATTCCGGCAACCTCCTTGACCCTGTCAATGTGGTCAACTATCCTCTCCGCGCCATCAATAATCTTCTTGCTCAGGAACAGGGGCGAGAACATTATGCCGATAACTCCTCCTTTCTTGGCCACCGCTTTTATCTGCTCGTCATCTATTGCCCGCGGATGACTGCACAGGCTCTTTATGGTAGTGTGCGAGACGATTACCTGGCTCCGGGAGCATTCAACCGCTTCAAAGAAGCCTGCGTAATTTATGTGCGCTAAATCCACAATCATACCCCTCTCATTCATAGCGGCAATAAGCTCCCTCCCGAAGGAGGTAAGGCCCTTACCCTTGTCCCCTGGAAAAGTTGAAGAATAGGCAGCCTCAGTATTGTTGAAGTGCGTAAGGGAAGCATACCTGACTCCCTGCTCATAAAACCACTCCAGGTTTTCAATCCTGCCCTCAAGAGGGTGCACTCCCTCCATTCCCAGGAAAGCGCCAACCCCTCCTTTCTTCCATACTTTTTCAGCTTCAGTGCCAGAAAGCGCCCAATCAAGCTCAGGGCTCTTCTTTATTATTTCATGCAGCCTTCTCACTTTTCTTTCCGCAGTCCATTTCTTTGCCAGCCAGTAGTTGGTTACTATTCCGAAGGCCTGCAGTGATACACCCCCTTCGATCATCCGGGGAAGATCAACATGGTTGAAAAAGGGGTTGAGCGGAAGCCTGGGCTTGTGTCTCTTTAGCAGGTCATAGCGGAAAAGCCTGTCCTCAAGAAGAGTATCGGCATGAAGGTCGGCAACAAAGGAGGAGTGATGGAGGTCGCCGGCTTCCTGGCTGACATGATACTTTGCCTTTTGTGTAGTTTTTTTCATAAAATTGGCGATAAGCCCTTAAACTATAGATAAGGATAACATTTGCCGTAGATAAAACTTAGCGAAAACAATCCCCCCTGTCAAGAAAAGATGTGTGCACTCAGTTCAATCCTTTGCTTCCCCTCCAGTTGTGCGAAAAAGGGGACAGATTTATTTATAGGAAAGATTGATAGTTTCAGAGGAAGTGGGGGGGGAACAAACTTCGACCGGTAGCCACTACGCCAGTATCCTCCTCTACCCAAAATCATCTCTATTTTATGCCACGATGTCTCTTCCTATTTCC
>JAUWWP010000437.1 GCA_030616835.1 Deltaproteobacteria bacterium
CCCCCCTACCTGCGGTCCTTGCCTGGGCGGGCATATGGGTGTTCTGGCCGAAGGAGAACGGGCAGTGGCTACTACCAACCGAAATTTTGTGGGAAGGATGGGTCATCCTCAAAGTGAGGTCTACCTTGCCAATCCCGCGGTAGCTGCTGCCTCGGCAGTGCTCGGGAGGATCGGAAGCCCGGAAGAGATTCGATAGAGCTATGTCAATGAAACTCAAAGGAAAGGCCTGGAAGTTCGGGGACGATATTGATACCGACCAGATTATTCCTGCTCAGTATCTAAGCTTCTCTGATCCTGAACAGTTGGCAAATCACTGCCTGGAGGTGGTTGCGCCCCAGTTCGCCCGGAATGTAAGGCCTGGTGATATTGTTGTGGCCGGGAAGAACTTCGGGTGCGGTTCGTCAAGGGAGCATGCCCCGGTTGCTCTCAAGGCGGCTGGTATCTCCTGTGTCATTGCCCGGAGCTTTGCCCGGATCTTTTATCGCAACTCGTTCAATATGGGACTGCCCATCCTGGAATGCCCCGAGGCAGTGGAATCTACGAAGGAAGGGGATGTGCTGGAGGTTGACCTCGATACCGGGGAGATTCGGAATCAAACCAAAGAAGAGGAATTTAAGGCCCGGGGAATCCCTCCGTTTATGCAGGAGCTAATCGATGCCGGGGGATTGATTAATTATGTAGTGAACCAGAGGAAGAAGATCTAAGTCTACTTCGCCCCGATGTCCATCGGTGCTACGAAGGCTGAATGTCAAATGACAAAGCTCAAAGTTCAAATTCATTTACTTCAAGGAATAGCAAGGAGTAGCAAGGAATAGCAGGGAATAGCGAGGACTTGAATCCTTGAACCCTATCTATTGACATTTGGATTTATTTAATTGTTTGCCCACAATAATCCAGGATTAGCCTGAAAACTTGAGATTCATCAAATAGTGGGGATATTATGTATAGGATTCTGGTTCTGCCGGGAGATGGGGTAGGGATAGAGGTGACAGCCGAAGCGGTTGCGGTGTTGAAGACACTGGGGGCAAAGCATAAGCTTGATTTTTCGTTTGAGGAGGCACTGATAGGTGGAAGTTCCCTGAATGAATACGGAGTACCGATCAAGGACGAGGTCATCCAAATGGCCAAAAAGTCAGATGCTGTTCTCCTCGGAGCGGTAGGAGGGCCGAAATGGGATGGGGTAGATTATGCGCTGAGACCGGAGCGAGCTCTTCTTGCCCTCCGTGCTGAATTGAAGGTCTTTGCCAATCTTCGTCCGGTTAAAGTTCTCCCGGTTCTGGCCAATTCATCTCCCTTGAAGCGGGAGCTGATCGAGGGAGTGGACATTATGCTGGTGCGGGAGTTGGTTGGGGGACTTTACTTTGGCAGGCCCAAGGGGATAAAGAAGCTCGCCGGAGGTAAGGAAAAGGGGTATAATACCCTGGTTTATACCACCCCGGAGGTAGAGAGGGTTGCCCGGGTTGGCTTTGAGCTTGCCCGAAGTCGCAGGAAAAAACTCACTTCCGTGGACAAGGCCAATGTTCTGGAAAGTAATGTCCTGTGGCGGAAGGTAGTAACCCGGGTTGCTGAAGAGTATCCGGATGTGGAGCTCAAACATATGTATGTGGATAACTGCGCCATGCAGTTGATTCGAAATCCCCGGCAGTTCGATGTAATCGTAACCACCAACATGTTCGGGGATATCCTGGCTGATGAGGCATCCATGCTCTCCGGTTCCATCGGGATGCTGCCTTCGGCCAGTATCGGGGGAAAGGTAGGGATCTATGAGCCTATCCATGGCTCAGCTCCGGGGCGGGCGGGCCAGAACAAGGGGAATCCCATTGCGACAATTCTCTCCGCAGCGATGATGCTTAGGTATGACTTCCACCAGGATGAGGCCAGCGAAGAAATTGAAAGGGCGATAGTTAAGGTGCTGGATGAAGGTTACCGCACCCTGGATATTTACCAGGAGGGAGAAAAGATGGTCGGAACCCGGGAGATGGGGGAGCTGATTCGGGAGAAACTGCTACAAAGAAATTGCAAATTGCAAAATGAAAAATGCAAATGATTGAATTGGAATTTGAACCACGAATTACACGAAACAACCCGATGTCCTGAGGAGCGAAGCGTCTCGAAGGATTGGGATTTAGTCATTCCAGTGGATAGACGGGGCTTTTGCTCGACTGAGCCTGTCGAAGTCCAGCCCCGCTAAGGCGATTCGTATAGTGTAGGGGCAATTCATGAATTGCCCCTACTTGAAGGATTTTTGAGTAAACTCCAGTAACATTGAAAGTTAAAGGTTCAAGAAAGTAGAAGCAGAGGCTTAAGATGAAGAAAGATGGACTTTCGGTAGCAGTAGCTGGAGCCACCGGGGCGGTAGGGGAGACAATGATCAAGATCCTGGAGGAGCGGAATTTTCCGGTAAGAGAGATCCGCTATCTTGCCTCTGAAAGGTCGGAAGGGAAACTTCTCAATTTTAAGGGCAAAGAGGTGAGAGTAGAAAGACTCACTGCCAATTCCTTTGAAGGAGTGGAGCTTGCCCTATTTTCTGCCGGGGCTGCCCGAAGCAAGGAATTTGCTCCGGCAGCGGTTAAGGCCGGAGCAGTAGTAGTGGATAACAGCTCGGCCTTTCGGATGGAAGCAGATATCCCCCTGGTGGTTCCTGAGGTTAATGCCGAGGATATTGCCCTGTATAAAAACCGGGGGATCATTGCCAATCCCAATTGCACCACTATTGTTGCCATCGTCCCCCTGAAACCTCTGCACGATTATGCCCGG
>JAUWWP010000355.1 GCA_030616835.1 Deltaproteobacteria bacterium
GGGAAGAGGGTCCGCCCGATGGGTGAGGCGGTCGGCAAGGGCGTATCGGAAAAGGCCGCCGGGGAACTGGGGCTGAGTCCCGGGACGGCGGTGGGTGTATCTATTATCGATGCGCACGCCGGCGGCATCGGCCTCCTGGGAGCCGGGCTTAATGGCGCGAGCCCCTCGGAAGAAGACCTGGAAAGACGCCTTGCGCTTATCGGGGGGACTTCCAGTTGCCACCTGGCCGTCGCGCACGAGCCGATCTTCGTTCCCGGTGTGTGGGGGCCTTATTTTTCGGCTATGATCCCCGGGATGTGGCTTACGGAAGGCGGACAGTCGGCCACGGGGGCCCTCGTTGACCATATAATCTTCTCGCACTCACGAGCGGCTGAGCTCAGGGAAGAGACCAGGTCTTCCGGCCGGACGGTATATGATATACTCAATGCGCGCCTTGAGGCAATGGCCGCAAAGGTGGACTTCCCGGCTGCCCTTACGCGCGAGCTCCATGTTTTGCCCTATCACCACGGCAATCGCTCCCCGCGTGCCGACCCCACCCTGCGGGGAATGGTATCAGGGCAGAGGCTCTCCGACACGGTGGATGAACTGGCGTTTCTTTACCTCGCCACTATTCAGGCAATCGCTCACGGCACGCGCCACATTATCTCCAAGATGAACGAGCGGGGGTTTAAGATCGACACGATCTTTGCCTGCGGTGGTGGGAGCAAGAACCCGGTCTTTTTGCGCGAGCACGCTGATGTCACCGGCTGCCGGATCGTTCTGCCGGCCGAATCCGAGGCGGTTCTCTTGGGCTCAGCAATACTCGGCGCGGTCGCTTCGGGAGACTTCGGCTCGGTGTTAGCGGGTATGGCGGCAATGAACAAGACCGGCGGTGTTATCGAGCCGGCAGGAAGCGAAGTGGCCCGCTACCACGAGGCCAAGCACAGAGTATTCCACAAGCTGTATGAAGACCAGATGGCCTACCGTCAGATCATGAGTGAATAACGGGCGGTAGCCGGTGCGCTTTCAGATAAAATGTCTTCCAGAAACAAGGAGGATAATCATGAAAATCAGGAGGATGGTGCTTGCACTCACTATTTTTTCCTTTCTGAGCGGGGGTGCGTTCACAGGGGAAACGCCCGCGGAGACGGAGCGGTGGGAAGGGAGGGTAAGTACCAGCAGAAGCGATGCCCTGATGGGCATGCTCAAGCGGCTGCCTTCTACCTGGTCGGCCAAACGCAAGGCCCGGAGGATCGCATCCACCCTTCCTGATTACGAGGGGACGGTCACGATTCCCGACTCGGAGATCATCTACTCCTGGATTGAGGGTATCTGTAAGACACCGCATCGCCGACCGGGCACGGCCTACGGCCATCGCGCCGAGCGGTGGGTGGCGGAGCGCTTCCGGGAGATCGGGCTCAAAAATGTAACCCTGGACCCGGTGCCAATAACGGTCTGGATGGCCAGGCACTGGTCGCTCATGGTCGCCGGCGAGGAGACCCCGAGCTTCTTTGTGCTCAATACCGGTTTCACCGGACCGGAGGGGGTGACGGCTCCCCTGGTTTATGTGGGCACGGGCACACCGGAGGATTTCAAGCGGGTGGATGTATCCGGTAAGATCGTGGTGGCGGATGTGCCCTTCCCCTACATGCCCACCGGTGTCCTTGTCAAGCTTACCGGTGGAGCCTACATGCTCTCGGATCCCGACCACTCCGTCACCCTCGGCTACGGCCAGTATCTCAACTTCGTGCGTCAGAACTTCGTTGGCGGGACCACCGCCGAGACCGCGCCCAAGCGCGAGGTTTACTGGCAGGCATACCGGCATGGTGCGGCTGCTATCTGTCTCATTCTCCGCGACCAGCCCTCGAACTCGAATACCCACTACGGCCCCTACGATGGGATCATGAAGCCCCTCCCCGGGCTCTGGGTCGGTAAGTATGACGGGATGAGGCTCCGGGAGTTGTCCGAGAAGGGTGCGGAGGCCACACTGGAGCTTACCGGCGGGAGCAAACCCGGAGCTATGCACAATGTTTGGGGCATTCTTCCGGGTGTATCCGACGAGGTGATTCTGGTGACTTCCCATCACGACAGCCCGTTTCAGGGCGCGGTGGAGGATGGGGCAGGGGTTGCCCAGGTCCTGGCTCAGGCCTGGGCATGGTCTCGGGTGCCGAAGGAGCAGAGGCCGAAGACGATGGTGTTCGTGGTTGATGCCGGCCATTTCTACGGGTCACTGGGGGCACATGCATTTGCTCGCGAGCACAAGGAGATTATGAAACGGGCCCGAATCTTGATTACTCTCGAGCACCTTGGGGCCAAGGAGGTCGAGGAGCGGGATCAGGGGTACGCGGAGACCGGCAGGCTTGCTTTCACCGTGATGTTCACATCTCCCGACCCCACAGTCATTGCTGTAGTCATGAAGGCCCTGAAGACAAAGCCCGCCAGGGTCACAGCTCCTCTGCCCGCAGACTTATTCGGCCCGGCCCCGACCTCGGATGCGGCCGGGTATGTGCTCGAGGCAGGAGTGCCCGTGATCTCATGGATCGGATGTCCCTACTACCTCTTAGATGATCACGATACTTTGGATAAGATCGAGAAGGGCGAACTCAAGTCTATAGCCGAGACCGCGACCGAGATAGTGAAGGTCTTTATGGCGATGGAGTGATCCTCAGCGAATATAAGCTGTATAAGTTACTTGATTGGGGGATAATATTTCATTCATCATTATCCTGATAAATTCTAAATCCAAATTAGCTAAATTCAAAACTATTTTTGACCTGAGGAAATTAGGGGACGTAATTAATAAATTGACTTTTGGTGGGATAGGTTTAGGGGGAATAGCAAAGATATTTAAGGAAATGTTAGAGAAATGTTAATATATTAATTACGTCCCCCTTTTCCGAGCTTGCCTACTTGATGGCTTTTATAACTTCTTCTGCTTGATCCAGCGAAGTGACCGGAGTTACCTTGAAACGGAAGAAGGGAATATACTTTGTCACCGTTTTGCCAATTTCCACTTCGGTTCCTTCAGCGACTGCATATCCACCTCCTCCGCCAACAAATCCTCCCCAATCCTTGAGTATGCCGCTTTTTATGTCTTGCCTGACCATATCAATGACGGCAAGGTAGCCAGTCTTTTTCTCTTGAGGATCAACAGGTATTCTGGCCTCGTCAGTTTCCCAAAGTACTAAATACTTTCCCATGGTTTTTTCTCCTTTCTTTCAAGTTAGTTTATCGGGCTAGAAATAAAGTAACCAGCCAACCCCTCCGCTGCCCGCAAGCAGAGGACCCGGCTTTGGTTCAGCGCAATAAAAGAAGAAATCGACTTTTTCCAGAAATCACCTCCTTTCATGGTAACCAAGCAGACAAAATATATATAAAGCCACACATTTCTTAATGTGTGGAATACTTTAAAAACATAGCCTCTTCAACTGAAGTTGTCAACAGGACTTTCCCCGAAAATCGGTCAATGAATTAAAACTCTTCCTTAATATCAAATAGTTGAAGGGAGTAATGGCGGGCAGGTCACTGGCAAGAGCTAAGAAGCTTTCTCGGCAC
>JAUWWP010000572.1 GCA_030616835.1 Deltaproteobacteria bacterium
AAATGCCATTATGCTGAGAAATGCCAGAGGTATTAGAGTTCTTTTAAACATATCTTTCCTCCTTTTCCCTAAGGATTGACGATCAATCTTCCACTCTGTTTTCTATCGGCAGCGACAGGATTGTCCCGTTTATCCACAAAGCTGGTAGAGTCACTGTTATATAGATCAATGGTAATGTCGGTGTCCCCGGTTGCGGTAAAGATCAGGTTAGCAGCATTAAAAAACCCTTCGGGCTCGGTAGGGGAGGAGAAAGTGACTGCTCCGTTGAAGCGGGCAGTGCCCCCACTGACAGTAACCGTTCCGTTCCCATCAGGATCATCAGGACTTCGAGGGAGAGCACTGAGGTTCTCACAGTAAAAACCGCCGATTTTACTTCCTTCCAGGCCTATAAGGGTTACCGGCCCGGACCAACTTATTACAAAATCATACCCCCCGAATCCATCTATGGTTACCCCATCAACCAGAACCGGAGCGATGCTCCCAGGGTCAATAAATATGTTTACCGGCACCCTGACAGTAGGAGAGCTAACCGTTACCTCCGGGATGCTAATATGAGCTAACTGGACAGTAATGGTTGAGGTGTCCTGACCGGTGGCGCCATCATTATCGCTAATACTGGCAGTGATGATCACCCCCATGGCAAGGCCATTACTCCCGGCATCCACTGGCAGGCTTATTTGAAGTGATCCCGAGACACCATTTACCGTAATTCCCCCATTCTTAGCATTCTGGGTCTGGGTGGTGGGCCCGGCTCCATCCTGTGAGTTCACCGTCACTGCAAAGCTGAGAGTATTGATACCCGTCCCGCTGTAATCGGTAAAGGTTGCTACGAAGGGGATCTCAGCCACCACGAAGCGCTTCCCGCTTATAACAATTGAGGTAGTTATGTTGGCCAGATAAGGGAAGCCCGCGGTGCCCGAGATAGAGCCATCGGCCGGCTCGGTGATGATAATTCGGGGCTTCAGATCGAGATATACCGTTATTTCGTCTTCCCCGGTTCTTCCGGCACAATCAGTAGCGGTAGCCGTCAGGGTATTTGCTCCGAGGCTTAAATCAGTGGGATAGCTCAGAGTAGCAGACCACTCTCCCCCCCCAAAGCTGGCGGTTATACCGTTTACCATCACCGAGACTATCCCGGAGGAGGGAAGATGATCGCTCACGGTCGCCGTTACTATCAATGTTTTGGTGTGAATGGTCGCTCCACCGGCTGGATAGGTAATGGTCACAACCGGATCCTCGGTATCCACCACGAAGTTAACGGTCGTATAGGTATAGTTGCCGCTCCCGCAGTCGTCGGTGGCGGCAACCATCAAGGTATTGGCCCCTTCATTCACCTGGAGAGGGGTAAAGGTGGCGCTCCACGATCCGGCAGTGAAGCTGAATTGACCCGGAGTATTGCCATTAAGGGTTACAATAACCGAGCCTATTCCACTATTATCTGAGACCGAACCGGTTACCACTACCGTATCGCTGTCGAGGCAAT
>JAUWWP010000236.1 GCA_030616835.1 Deltaproteobacteria bacterium
CGGCTATCCAGTACAGGGAGCTTAAATGAATTTTCGGAGGAACCTCCAGTGATTTTTCTGTTGATGGAAGTATCCTTTCATGGTAGCTTAGGATTAATCGAATCATAAATTCAAAGAGGTGAAAAATGAAAAAAATTGCTATCTTATCATGTTTTTCAGCTATCTTGATTATCCCTCTTACCCTCGGCTGTGGTGAAGAAAAAAAAGGAAAGGAGTGCACTGACACCAAGGCGCCGACAGAATTAACGGCTTCTCCAGCGGGTGGTAATTATTGCGTAACTACAATTACTCTTACTGCGAGTGACGGGACGATCTACTATACCCTGGATGGGAGTGGGCCTACTACTGGAAGCCCGGTCTATACGGGGCCGATTGACATCAGTGAAGATATTACTCTGAAGTTTATGGCCATAGATGTCTGTGGGAATCAGGCAGACACAGTAACTGAGGTTTATGATATTGACATTGAGGCGCCGGCCGGTTTAGCAGCTACTCCGGCAGGGGGTAGCTATTGTACAACCCCGGTTACGGTTACCCTTACTGCGAGTGACGGGACGATCTACTATACCCTCGATGGGAGTGGACCTACTACCGGGAGCCCGGTTTATGTGGGACCGGTTGAGATTAATATGGATACAACCCTTAAGTTTATGGCGGTAGATTTTTGCGGGAACCAGTCAGCCACTGTGACGGAGGTTTACGATATTGACTACACTCTGCCGACTGTTTCTATTATCTCCCCCACCGATGGGGCCTATCTCAACACTACCACGGTGGTGGTGAGTGGGACGGCGGATGATGGGACCGGCAGCGGGATATCAGCGGTATTAGTTAATAGTTATACCGCCAGCGGCACCGACAGTTGGAGCATTACCTTAAATAGTGATCAATATGCTGATCCGATTGAGGTTGGCTCCCGTGTTACTGTAGACATAGCTCGTGGCGTTTTCGTCTTGGGAGGCTATGCCTATATGGCTGATTGGTATAGCGGTTTAGCGATTATTGATGTGAGCGATCCGGCCAATCCCGGCACGCCGGTCTTCTATCGGGATACCTCAGGTCAGAGCCGGAGAGTCTATGTTACCGGGGGCTATGCCTATGTGGCTGACAGGGCGAGTGGTTTAGCGATCATTGATGTAAGCGTTCCGGCTAATCCCGGCACTCCGGTCTATCGGGATACCTCAGGGGGTAGCGAGGAAGTCTATGTTACCGGAGGCTATGCCTATGTGGCTGATGGGCCAAGTGGTTTAGCGGTTATTGATGTGAGCGATCCGACCAATCCCGGAACACCGGTCTATCGGAATACCTCAGGGTGGAGCTACGGAGTTTATGTTACCGGTGGCTATGCCTATGTGGCTGATGGGATGAGCGGTTTAGCAATCATTGATGTGAGCGATCCAGAGAATCCCGGCGCCCCGGTCTATCGGGATACCTCTGGATTTAGCTACGGAGTCTATGTAATCGGTGGCTATGCCTATGTGGCTGATTGGGATAACTTAGCGATTATAGATGTGAGCGATCCAACCAATCCCGGCACGCCGGTCTATCGGGATACTACAGGGGGTAGCGGCGGAGTCTATGTTACCGGAGGCTATGCCTATGTGGCTGTTGGGAATAACGGTTTAGCGATCATTGATGTAAGCGATCCGACTAATCCCGGTACCCCGGTCTATCGGGATACTTCAGATTGGGGTTATGGAGTCTATGTAACCGGGGGCTATGCCTATGTGGCGGATGGGTTTTCTGGACTCAGGATAATAGATGTATCCGGTTTCAATTATCCTGTTTTTAGTGCGGTTGCAGTGGATAACTGCGGCAATGTTTCTTTACAGGACACGATAAGTGTCACGATAGACCCTGTAGCGCCTGCGGTATCCATTGCTACGCCAATAGATGGCGATTGTGTCAACAGTTCCACGGTGGTGGTAACCGGAAGCGTGAGCGATCCTGCGCCCTCTTCCGGAATCGCCGAGGTTACGGTAAACGGCGTGAGCGCCGAAGTGACTGGCGGAAACTGGGTAGCCACGCTGACCGGGCAGCCCGAAGGAGCATTGACTCTCACTGCGACCGCGATGGATCTTTCTGGCAATTCTGCCAATTCCGCCCCGGTAAGTATCTTAATTGACTATACACTACCGGCAATTTCGATTACCTCGCCTTTTGACGGTAAGACACTAAATAGCTCAACAGTGGTGGTAACCGGAACCGCTTCGGATCCCCTTAGTGGTATATCTTCGGTATTGGTGGTAGTTGATGGGATCAGCCAGTGGGCAGACTATAATCCGGGGCTGGGTACCTGGGCATCCACCTTCTGGGGACTGCCGGATGAAGGGCATTGGGTGACTGCCATTGCCGAGGATGGTTGTGGAAATATCGGCACCATCCCTCCGGTCAATTTCACGGTCTTTACCGGCTGTCCGGATACGACCCCTCCCAATATATTTATTACTTCGCCTACGGGTGGTTGTATAATCGGCACCTCGGTGGTAGTTACCGGGTTTGCTGAGGATATGGAGACCGGGATCAGTCTAATCATGGTCAATGGAGTGACGGCGAGTCCCTGGTGGCTTCCCCCGGGTCCGGGAGGAAACTGGACGGCTACCCTACCAGCTTTGCCTGAGGGCCCGCAGACAATTGTTGCCTGGGCCATCAACGGAGCAATGGCTGGCTGTGAGCTAAGTAGTATGGATTGGGTTGTGGTGACGGTGGATACGATGGGGCCGGTGGTTGACATCATTTCCCCGGTTGCTGGGGAGTGCATTAACAGCTCAGTAGTAGTTGATGGCAGTGTAATTGAGACCGGCAGTGGGGTTGCTCTGATCACGGTCCAGGCAGGAGCCTACACTGCCACGGGCACCTCCTTCCCAATTGCTCTGAATATCCCGGTGGATGAGGTATATACCATAACTGCTCAGGTAGAGGATAACTGTGGGAATATTGGGCTGGACACAGTAGCTAATGTGCAAGTAGATACGGTGGTAGTGGTGAGCATTACCTGTCCAGAGAATGGAAAGACCATAGGGACGGGTGATGTGCGGGTTACCGGGACTGCCGATAACGATATGGCCTCGGTTTCCCTGGATGCAACTCAAGGGACCTGGACCGATACCAATCCAGCAGTTTCAGGAGGGGCATGGTCATCTACTTTACAGAATCTGGTAGTAGGTGCAGTAGCCATCATGGCTACGGGAGCAGATGACTGCGGTAATATCGGGAGCGATTTGGTAACAGTGCCCGTAGCATATATACCACCTTGTAATTGGTTCGTAAATGACGATGCTACTGGCGCCGGGATAGGTCTATCTTGGACGGACGCCTTTACTGTTGTTCAGGACGCAGTGGATACCGCTACGAGCGGAGAAATGATCTGTGTGGCGGAGGGAACATATACTAATACTCCTACCTCAACTGCATCCGTCCTGACTATGAAGGCTGGCGTTGATATATACGGAGGCTTCACCGGAACCGAGAGTGACCTCTCCGAGCGCGGCGATCCGGCCGCTCACCCGACCATATTAGACGGCGATAACATGAGTTACCATGTAGTTGTCGGCGCCTCAAATGCCCGCCTGGACGGTTTCATTGTGACGGACGGTGATGCCAGTGAGGGCGTTGTTGATAACGATGGTGCCGGAATGTACAACAATGGTGTGGCTGTCCTCGTTGTGGCTAACTGCAACTTCAGCGGCAACTCGGCTGCCTGGGGTGCCGGCGGTGGGATGTTCAACAAAAGTGTGACTGCCCTCGTTGTGGCTAACTGCAACTTCAGCGGGAATTCAGCCTCGGGTGGCGGTGGGATGTTCAACTGGGACTCCTCGTCCACGATAACCAACTGCACCTTCAGCGACAACTCAACCATGATGGGCGGCGGCGGAATAGCCAATAACAACTCATCACCAGAGATAACTAACTGTATCTTCAGCGGCAACTCAAGCCTCGTTGCCGGCGGCGGGATGTACAATGTCAAAAACTCCTCGCCTACGATAACCAACTGCACCTTCAGCGACAACTCGGTCTTTGACTATGGCGGCGGGATGTACAACTTTGACTACTCCTCCCCCACAATAACCAACTGCATCTTTTGGGATGATACAGCTTTTACCGGGCCGGAGATCGTACTGTATGATATCGAGCCGTCGACCCTGACCATCAGCTACAGCGTTGTTCAGGGAGGACCGGCTACTGGTGTATATACTTGTTCAGGCTGCACTTTGAATTGGGGTGATGGCATGATCGGTGCTCTCCCGGAAGATGACCCACTATTTGTGAGTGGTCTCAGTGGCGATTACTACTTAAGTCAGCCTCCAGATCAAGGCACCACCAGCCCATGCGTTGATACCGGCAGTGACACTGCCGAAAACCTTGGTATGGACGATAAGACCACCCGAACCGATGGTGTCCCCGATACCGGGTGGGTGGATATGGGATACCATTATGAGCCATAAGTGGCAAGGAGTAGCAGGGAGTAGCAAGGAGTAGCAGGGAATAGCAGGGATTGGTGAATGGGAATAGGGCGGTGATGGTGTCAGAGACAATAGATTATAGATTGCAGATTGCAGATAAAAGTGACAAATAACAAAATCCAATCCTTCGACCCCGATGCCCATCGGGGCTCAGGAAATCGGCCAGCCGTTCAGCCTTCGTAGCTACTTTCAGCCTTCGTAGCCACTACGGCGAAGTAGGCATGGCGAAGTAGGCTCTCGAAGGGCTCAGGATGTCGGTTTGCTTTGTGTAATTCGTGAAATTCGTGGTTCAAATCCCAATTTCCAGATCCCAATGATAAATGACAAAGCCCAATCCTTC
>JAUWWP010000569.1 GCA_030616835.1 Deltaproteobacteria bacterium
GAAAGATGTTGACACTTTCGGTAGATACTTAAGGAGTTTCGAAAGAGACCTCGAAGTATCCCTGAAAAGCGTTGAGGAGAGACTGGGAGAATCCATCATCCCGGCCTCTCCTTACCGCCGAATGGACTCAGGGGCGATAGGAAGCGTTGTTGCCCTCTACCCGCTAAGAGTTCTTGATCCTTTTGACCCCCGCATCGTGAATACAATAAGGTTCCTCCGCGAGGAATGCCTCTATGATGGGGCGTTCTTCCAGAATCTTATCCACTCCGGGCTTAACTGCTACCTTACCTGCCACATAATCCAGTGTTTGATCTATCAGAAAAGCGGAGAGGTCTGGCCGATGATAAGGAGGCTGCTTGATCTTGCGACCCCGACTTTTACCTGGCCGGAGGCCATCCACCCGATCACCAAGGGCGGATGCATGGGAGATGGCCACCACGGATGGGCCGCCGCGGACTGGCTGCTCATGATAAGAAACCTGCTTTTCTTCGAGGAGGGAGAGGACCTGGTGATTACCCCGGTGCTCCCGGAGGAGTGGTTTGAGAGCGCCGGGGAGATAAAGGTCAGGCAAGCTCCCACATACTTCGGCGAGCTCGCTTTTGAGATGAAGCTCCAGAAAAACACGGCAACCCTTAGCCTTTACCCAAAGTGGCGGAAAAGACCGGCCAGGATTCGTTGGCACCTACCCTTCAAAAATATCAGCCCACTCGAGAAAGAAAAGGCAAGGATCGAGGACGGAGCCGCCATATTCTCCCCGGATATAAAGGAGCTAACAGTCATATGGGGGGGGAGCTAAGCTTATTGACCTGGATTGGCTGGTTTTCCTATTTCGGCAAATTTCCTTCCAGAAATCAATGGAGATCAATAGGGTCAGACCCTAAAACTATTCTATTCTTCCGCAGGTTCTTCAGCAGGTTGAAGGAGGGGATTGCGTATCTTTAATCCCTTTCTTAGTATCTCCCCTAAGCGGTCGTTCTCCACACTATCAGGAACACTAAAATCCATCTCCATACATTCCTCGGCCAGGGCCTTAAGCTCCGGGTTCATCTGCTTTAGCGAGGGATTAAATTCCTCCGCGAAATATCTGGGGACCGCTTCATAAGGGGTATAGTCGGGAGTGCTGGTGAAGCAATCATACATCGGGGCTGCCCTTTCATCGTATTTATTCATCGGGGGAAGCCCGAGGATAAGCTCCATGGTCTTGAATATACTCGGCACACTATAATGGACACGCGAAATATAGCCCCTTTTAGCGTATGGACTTATCACTAAACATATAGTCCTGTGGGCATCTACATGGTCCGCCCCGCTCTGGGGGTCGTCCTCGGTTATAAATATAGCGGTCTCCTTCCAATAGGGGCTGTGGCTGATGGCCTCCACAACCATACCGGTAGCCTCATCGTTATCCGCCACCATGGATTGCGGGGTAAGCTTGCCCGGGGTAAAACCATGAGTGTGATCATTGGGAAGGAGGATAAATACAAACGGAGGGAATATCCCCTTTTTAATCTGCTCGGCAAAATACTCAGCCCTTTCTACATCCTTGGTTTCCATATTCCAGACAATACCTCCAGGCCAATTAGAGTCTAC
>JAUWWP010000555.1 GCA_030616835.1 Deltaproteobacteria bacterium
AAATATAGTGGTAGTGCCGCATCGAACTGCTGCCCGGGAGAATTCCAAAGGAGAAAGCATGCTGCTTTCTATGTGGAGATGGCCATCAATAAATCCCGGGGCAATATATTTTCCCGAAACATCAATTGTGGTAAAATCATTGTTTTCAGGGGCCTGGGCAGGAGGGTGGATATTGGCTATTACCCCATCCTTAATTACCAGGTCTCCCTGGTAGACCTGATTGGAATTAACATCGACTATATTCCCTTGCCTTAGGATTAAATCCCTATTGCTCATAATTTACAGAACTTTGTAGGGGTGGACCTCCGTGTTAATAAATCCCAATGACCAATTCCCAATTCAATCATTTGCATTTTACATTTTGCAATTTGCATTTTGCAATTTATATAGTCCACCCTTATTCGGGCCGACAGGGATGTAGGCCCCTACATTCATTCTGGAAAGCCCCGCCGATCCTCTTTTTTGTACCTGACTATTGATTTTTTGGGACTAAAAATTAGCTCTTATGTCCGAATCACAATTTATCCTCGAGAAAAGACGGCTTGATCGTTATAACAAAAGGCAGATAACGGAAATGTTCAGCGTAATCAGTCCCGTAGCCGGCAACGAAATAATTAGGCACCTCGAACCCGATATAATCGATCTCTATCGGCTGTTGGCGCCGGGATGGCTTATCAAGCAAGCTACATATCCGTAAGGATTTTACTTCTTTCTGGCGTAAAATATAACTCTTTAAATTATTTAAAGTAATTCCCGTATCAACAATATCCTCCAGGATCAATACATCTTTACCAGCGATATTATCGGAGAGAGTAATAAGTATTTCCACCTTGCCTGAACTCTCAGCTTCCGCCTTGTAACTGGAGGCCCGGATAAAGTCAATTTCTATTGGGGGGCCATTTAATTCATAAATAGCCCTGATTAGGTCTGCGGAAAATATTGTTGCTCCCTTCAGTATCACAATGGCCTGGATCGCTTCAGCTCGCCGGTAATCATGGACGATCTTCTTAGCCAACGCCCGGATGCGTTTAGCTAAACACCCTCGGGAGATTAGGATTTTCTCTACCATATGTTCTAATCCGGGTGTGGATATTTTTTTACTCAGCGACTCACCGTAGTCAATAACCCCTCCCTCCGGCACCACGATCTTCTTGTCATATTTTCTGATAACCTTTGGTCTCATTTCATCACTTCGGCAGGAAAGGAAGGGGATCGGTCGGTTTTTTATTCCGGCGGATCTCAAAATGCAGATGAGGACCACTGGCCTTACCGGTCTTCCCCACTCGCCCGATAACCTGTCCCTTTTCTACCAAATCTCCCTCCTTAACTAAATTAACCTGATTATGTGCATATACCGTAGAATAGCGACCTTCATGCTTGATAATTATCAGCTTGCCATATCCCTTGAGCCTGTCGCTGTAGATTACCTTCCCTGCTTCAACCGCCTTTATCGAGGTTCCTTCCGGAGCAGAAATGTCAATCCCGTCATGGTGCCTTCCCTCCCTCCAGCCATATTTTGACAAGATCTTCCCTTCCACTGGCCAGAGGAATCTTACTTCTCGGAACTGGGTTGACTCTTTAGCTCTTGCCTTGTAAGTTTCTTCTCTTTCTCCGGGGGATACAACCTCCACGTCGAGTTCCATACTGGCACCGGGGATAAATATCT
>JAUWWP010000475.1 GCA_030616835.1 Deltaproteobacteria bacterium
AGGCTCGTCCATCAGCCTTTCCGACCCTTACGGTCCCTATTCTGAATTTACTCCCACTCAGGCAGGGACCTATAAGTTTGAGCTGGTGGTGAAAGATGAATGGGATGAGGAGAGCACGGCTGAGGTTATCATTACCGCTTTTTTTAAAATTACCGCTTTTTTTAAAAGCTATGAGAAACCGGATAAAGCCGAAGGCTGTAGTTGTGGGACTATCGGGCCCTCAGACATAGAGAGCCCCCGGGCAGCAACGATTTTCCTGAATCTGTTTGTTTTTTCCTTTCCATTATTTTTAATAATCTTACTCTGGTTTGGCAAATTTTTAAAAATCCAAAAAAAAATCAAGAAGTTATAATAGGAAAAAGGCCTGCTTAATTTGATATAATTGGACTTTAGCAAATTCTTTGTAATCTATTGGATAGACGGTACTTTCCAGTGCCGTTCAGCGGGGCTGGAAAGCCCCGCCTATCCTCTTTTTGATTTCATCCATAACCGCTTTACGAATTCCGATACTAGCTGCGCAACCATAACCTTTTGACCCAACCGATCCTTCGACATTGCTCAGGACAGGTATTTTACAGAGTTTTACCAACCACTCCTTCGACAGGCTCAGGACAAGTAAAGGGTCACAACCCAATTATCACTTCACGATTATTCCCGCATACCCTACTACCTGGTCATAATCTCCACTGACATCACCTGAGGTAGCATATTTCACCAACCTGGCCTCTTTCGCTCCTAACTCCTTACAGGCAATGAGCATTACCGTTGTCGGGATCACCCCGCACATAGAGATATTTTCTCTCCGAACAGTTTCCAGCAGACCCGGGGGATCGAGGGAGAGGATTTTTTCAATTGCCATCTCATCCTTTCTTTTGGCTGACTGCTGAGATTCATAATGGGTCATATCCGAGCTGGCAACGATTAATATTGGCTGGCTAAACTCCTTCCGGGCCCGGGCTAAGGCCAGGCCGATATCCTGGCAGAATTTGAGATCACGGCCTGCCAGGCAGATAGGAACCATCTGAAAATTGGGATTGAAATACTGAAGGAAAGGAAGTTGCACCTCCAGGGAATGCTCTCGGACATGGGCCTGTTCGTCCTCCTCAAGGTTCTTGGATTGGTCTTTGATGAGCCGGGACAGTTGAGAATTTATCCCAACATCCCCGGTAGGCATCTGCCATACCCCTTCAGACATAATGGCGGCATTAGAACCCATACCGGTGTGGTTGGGACAGATGATGACAACATTATCAGGGATATTGACCACCGAATAAACGCTTCCGGCAACCCTCCCCGAATACATATAGCCGGCATGGGGAGCTATCAGGCCCAGAACCTCCTCTTTCTTTTCCTCTTTAATGGCATAGCTCTCAATTTCTTTGGTCAGGTTCTTCTTATCACCGGGATAAAATTGGTTGGCCACTGCTGGTTTTCTAATCATTATTTGCCTCCTTCCTCCGCCAGAGGCGGATTGCAAAATGCAAATGATTGAATTGGGATTTGAACCACGAATTACACGAAAAAATTTTCCCTTTTGAGATTCGGGATTTAGTCATTGGTCACTTGGATTTTGTTGTTACTGTTAGATAATAAGCTTAATCCCTGCTAATATCAATATGACTGAGAAGTACCTTCTGAGCTTAACTATGGCCGTGCTCCGGGAGACTCTAACACCAATCTGGGCAAATATTATACTTGAAAATGAGATGAAGCCGCAGGCTAAATAGTTAACATAACCGAGGCAGTACTCAGGTAGATCAGGCCTGTTCCATCCAGAAAGAATATAGCCCAGGGTCCCGAAAAGGGAGATGAAAATGATCAGGGAACAAGAGTTTCCAATGGCCAGATGGATTGGAATAGCCAGGAGGATCAGCATCAGGGGCACAGCAATTATTCCTCCTCCAACTCCAAAAAAGGAGGAGAATAAACCCGAGAGTCCGCCTACCAGGAAGAGAGAGCCGGTAGAAGTTTTTAAGGTTTTCTCCGGGGAGAGGGGGGATTTGGAGGAAAACAGGCGAATCCCGATGATTATCTCGAGAACTCCAAAGAGCCTTTCCAGTACCTTTCCCTCGGTATGGGCGGCCAGGAAGGAGCCCAGCAGAGCGAATACTAATCCAGCAAGGGCCATTGGAAAGACCTGAGTCCAATCAACATTTCCCTTGCGGTTGTGTCCCAGGCTGGCGGAGAATGAGGTAAATATGATAGCCGCCAGGCTCGTGCCCAGACTTAGGTGAACCACGGTTTCCTCGGGAAAGCCGATGGCCGGATAAACCCAGATCAGGAGAGGGACAATGACTATCCCACCTCCGATTCCTAGAAGACCTGCTAAAAAACCAGCAACACCACCGGTTGCAAGGAGTAGGGCGATAAAGATTGGATTGAAGTAAGCCACTGGTTCAAAATATATTACCCGGATCTGGATGTCAAGTTAACCGA
>JAUWWP010000383.1 GCA_030616835.1 Deltaproteobacteria bacterium
GTAAAATCAAAACCTGATTGTGTTCTTGGACTGGCAACGGGAAGCACTCCGATAGGAACATATAAGGAACTTATAGGGATGCATAAAGAAGGGCTTGATTTTTCACGCGCTACAACCTTTAATCTTGATGAGTATCTTGGGGTTGGAATTGATCTTAAGAAACCTTATAATCAAGACCAGAGTTATGCGAGGTTTATGTATGAGGAACTTTTTAAACATGTAAATATTAAAAAAGGGAATACTCATGTTCCTGATGGGCTTGTAAAAGAACCAGAAAAGTAATGCAAGTGGTATGAAGAGGAGATTAAAAGGGCAGGTGGAATTGACCTGCAGCTTCTGGGAATAGGCGGAGATGGCCATTGGGCATTCAATGAACCCGGATCATCACTTTCATCAAGGACAAGAGTTGAGCCATTAAATAAGCAAACTCTTGATGACAACTATGAAAGTTTCTATAAAAAAGCAGGAATAAAGAGGGAGGAGATGCCACATTTTGCAATTACAATGGGAATTGGGACGATCCTTGAATCAAGGCATACCCTTATGATTGCCAATGGAAAGAAAAAAGCAGAAGTTGTTGCCAAAGCTCTTGAAGGAGCTATAACTTCTCAAATCACTGCTTCAGCAATTCAGCTTCATCCGGGTAAGACCACTGTTGTTCTTGATGAAGAGGCCGCCGCAAAACTAAAAAATATAGAACATTATAAACATGTGGAAGGGTTAAAGGAAGAATATAAACTGTAGATTCTTATCATTAACCTAATTTTCTTTGACCACATCTAATTTTAAAGAATCTGAAACTGTTCACACCGTAAGAGATTCACCCCGATGGACATCGGGGCAAGGGTCTTACTGGGTTATCCAGTACAGGGAATTTAAAGGGATTTTAGGGGAAGCTGGGGAGCTTTTTTCTCTTGACCTTCCTTTCTACTCATAGTATTCTCCTCGCCAGAGAACCCCCCTTTTTATGGTTTTTGTTTGTGAATTCAATATTTTTTCATTATTGATTTAATGGAGGAGCAAGTGGACTATCAAGATTTTATTGAGGCAAAGATCAAAGAGATCAAAGAATTAGTAGGCTCGGAAAAGGCGATCAATGCCCTCTCCGGCGGGGTAGACAGCTCAACGGTTACGGTCCTGGGTCACCGGGCAATCGGGGATCAGTTGAAAACTGTTTTCATTGATACCGCGGTAATGCGGGAAAAGGAGCCCGATACCGTTATTAATAGTTTTAATGATCTTGGGATCAAGGTTGAATTGATTGATGCCCAGGACGAATTTTTCCGTGCATTTAAGGGAATCGAGGATCCGGAGGAAAAGAGAAAGGCCTTTCGCAACACCTTTTATACTGTCCTCGGAAGAGCAGTTAAAGAAAGGAGAGCCCACCATCTACTTCAGGGCACAATTGCTGCTGATATAGTGGAGACGAAGGAAGGGATAAAAACCCAGCACAATGTCCTGGATCAGATAGGAATTGATTCCCAAAGCTATGGATTCAAGTTGATCGAGCCTTTAAAGGATCTCTACAAGGATGAGGTCAGGAAGGTAGCTAAGCAGCTGGGCTTACCCGAAGAAAGCTACGAAAAGATGCCTTTCCCGGGTCCAGGGCTTTCCTGTCGGGTTATTGGGGAGGTGACCAGGGAGAGAGTTGGGATACTAAAGAAAGCAACAACCATAGTTGAGAATGAACTTAAGGATTTACATCCATTTCTGGCAGCGGCAATTTTGCTAAAGGATAAAGCCACCGGGGTAATCGATGGAAAGAGAGCCTTTGGAGATATTATCTGTGTTAGAGCGGTGGAGAGCAAGGATGCTATGAGCGCAGAGGTAACTGAGGTGCCCTGGGAGATTCTCCGGAGGCTTGAGAAGAGGATAACTTCCGAAATACCTTCGATAACCAAGGTGCTTTATGATCTCAGCCCAAAACCACCCAGTACGATAGAGTATATCTAACGGTGATTCGGACATAAGGGAAAGATTTAAGGGCACCCTTTTAGTACCTGTCCTGAGCCTGTTGGAAGAATATCTAATGTCAAATATCAAAGCTCAAAGTTCAAACGAAAACCAAAGTCCAAAGCCTACTTCGCCGTAGTTCAGCCGCCGCTTTAGCTCCGGCGAAGGTGGCTGGCTACGAAGGCTGAATGACAAAATAAAAGAGGAAAGGTCTTTTGGCATTTAGTCATTTGACATTTATTTGGCATTTGGATTTTGATATTTGGATTTAACGAATTTGGTATTTTACTTCGCTCAGCCTCCCTCTGGGGAAAGTAATTATTGTCATTTCCGAATCGCGGGTATATATAAGAGAAGTCTATGAAGGCTGCATTGGTGTTAGCAGATGGGACAATTATTGAGGGCAGTTCCTGTAGTATTTCAGGTAAGGTTAGTGGGGAGGTAGTTTTTCATACGGGGGTGGTAGGATATCAGGAGATCCTTACCGATCCGGTCTATGCCGGGCAGATCGTGGTGTTTACCTATCCCCTGATCGGAAATTACGGGGTGAATGATGAAGACTGGGAATCTGATTCCATCTGGCCTCAGGCTCTGATTATCCGGGAGATTAGTCCAATCTTCAGTAATTTCCGGGCAACCGGGAGTTTTGCTGATTTTTTGAAAGAAAACAATATCATCTGTATAAAAGATGTGGATACCCGAGCCCTTGCTATTCACTTAAGGGAGCAGGGGGAAATGGTCGGGATACTGAGCAGCGAGGGAACCGATCCGGATAAGCTAAAAGAAGAGGTTAAATCGATATCTTCACCTTACCGGCAAAATCTCGTGGAGAGAACCACCTGCAAGAGAATCACAGAAGATAAAGATAAATTAAGGTATCGGGTAGCGGTAGTGGATCTGGGGATCCAGAACTCTTTGTTAGTCCAGCTTCGAGAATTAGGTTGCTCTTTAATCAGACTGCCTTCAACGACCCCGGCTGATAAGATAACTCGGCTTAATGCCGATGGGATTCTAATTACGAGTGGTCCGGGAGACCCTCAGCAGATGGGGGATTTAATCGAACAGGTAAAATCCCTTTTAGGCAAGTTGCCGATACTGGGGATAGGCCTGGGACATCAGGTTCTGGCAATTGCCGGGGGTGCCCAGACATTCCGGATGAAGTTAGGGCATCGAGGAGTCAACCTGCCGGTTACCGAAAAAGGAAAGGAGCGTTCATTAATAACAGCTCAGCATCACAGTTTCTGTGTGGAAGAAAGTTCCCTTCCTCAGGGGGTGCAGGTTACTCACCGACATCTAAATGATGGCACCGTGGAGGGGATCAGCTTTGGAGAGATACCCGCCTTCTCAATTCAATTTTATCCCAGTCGGGA
>JAUWWP010000465.1 GCA_030616835.1 Deltaproteobacteria bacterium
CAAATATCTCTCATCAAGCAGAAGACAGAGGAAATGATTCATTTCATCAGATCGAAATAGAGAAAGATTCCTTACTGGGGAAGGTTTTCGGAAAAAGCGAGCTCGAGGTAAACTCGGCTCACCACCATGCTATCGGAAAGTTGGGTAAGGGATTAAGGGTAGTTGCTCATGCTCCGGATGGCATTATTGAGGCAACGGAATTGGTAGACCGAAAGTTCTTTTTAAGTGTCCAGTGGCATCCGGAAAGGATTGCGGAGCGCGCGGAGCAAAAAGATTTGTTTGCCACCTTTGTGCAAGCTGCCTCCCGCTAAGCAAAAGAAATTGCTGGGAAGAAGGAAGGATATAAGAATCTTAGTCATTTCGGCATAAAATTTTTATTTGAAGATTTTCAGTAATGAACTGCTTCGAATTTTTTAAGTTCACTTTTTGGTGCTTCATAATCGGGATTAATCACTAATGCTTTTTCCCATGACTTCTTAGCTAAATCGTATCTTCCTTTACTGACATAGGCAACTCCAAGATTATAATAAGCCTGGGCATAATCCGGCCTAATCTTTAAAGCCTTTTTAAACTCAATTATTGCTTGATCAAACAGGCTACTCTCATAATAAAGTATCCCTAAATTATAACGGGCATCCGCGTAACCGGGATTAATGCCTAATGCTTGATCAAACTGTATTTGTGCTTTATTAAATAAACCCTTCTGCGCGTAAACAATTCCCAGATTATTATGGGCCTTAACATGATCGGGGTTAATTTCCAGGACCTTTTTATACTCACTTATAGCTTTTTCAAATAATCCCTCTTTGGCATAAGCATTTCCCAGGTTATTGTGGGCATCAGCATAATCAGGATAGATCTCGAGAGCTTTCTTAAATTCACTTATGGCCATAGTTAGCCTTCCTTTCTCATGATAGGCAATTCCAAGAAGAGAATGGGTCTTGGCACTGTTAGGAGAAATAGTGACCGCGCTGAGAAATAAATTGTATTCATTCTCCCAATCCCGGTTACGGAGTATAGTTCGGTATGAGTATAAGGATAAAATGAGCAAAATGGGGATGATTAGAGAAATCGGGATCCGCTTATTTAATAATAGCCTGGGTTTGAGTCTAAATGCCTTTTCAAATAATAGAAAGCAAAACATACAAAAGCCCAGGGAAGGGAGGTACAATAGTCTTTCCCCCATTATCGTCCCGATCGGAACAATAAAATTTGATACAGTTGAAAAAGTTATAGAAAAGAAAATTATTGAAAACAGCATCTCCCCCGATTTTTTGTATGACCATATGATACCTGATAAAATAATAATTATGACCATTAGAGAAATGAAAGTCTCAAATTCAAAGATCGTGGACGAAACCGGGATCTGCCGGTATGAATAGTCAATGGATAAATTTAAAGGTAAAATTAACAAGTAAAGATACTTCATTGTGACTTTAATTGCGGTTAAAAGGCGAGGCAGTAAAGATATATGAGCAAGTGGATTATCGAGAGATGATATAGTGCTGGCAGCTGCCAATTGGCCCAGGATTAGGTACCTAATTGATAAGTAGATAATTAGGATAAAGATATAACCCAGGTATTTAAGTTTTATCAGTTTCGATATGCTTTTGTCAGGAATTTGATTGGCTTTATGGGATTTGAAAATAAAATCATGAACTATTAATATGGCAATTAAGGTGATAGCACTCTCTTTTGATAACAAAGCCAGAAAAAAACAAAGGAGAGATAAGCCATAGAGGTATATCCCACCCTCAGTCCTACCAGACAGTTTTTTTAAATATAGGATCCAGGATGATAGAAAGAAGAAAGCAACGAGCAGTTCTGCTCGGCCGACTACTCCGGTAACTGCTTCGGTGTGAATTGGATGGCTGACAAAAAACAAAGCAATCAGCAAAGATGGGCAATATTTTTTAAAGTAAGATTTGCAGAGACAAAATATTAGGATACTGTTAAAAGTGTGGATCAATAAATTGACAAGATGATAATAGAGAGGGTCTAATTGGTTGAAGTAATAATTAATAGCATAGGACAGGATAACTAAGGGGCGATATAATTCACTTCGTTCACTTAAGGTCCCACTCCAGTAACTTGTTGTAAAAATAGTAGGAATATTTTTTAAATCTTTGATTAGATCATTTCTGACAATTATATCCTTATCATCAAAGCAAAACTCGTTTCCCAGCGAGTTGGAAAATAACATCAGTGATAGAAAAGCAATCAGTAGGATTCCCAACAAATCGGCTTTGATTCTCATTCGCATTTTCTAAAAACATGAAAAGCAGAGGAAGTAAAATTTAGGGTTCTTCAAAATTATCAACTGCCTGGATAAAAGTCAAGGAGGAGGATATTCCAGACTTTCCTCGTT
Source organism: Deltaproteobacteria bacterium (assembly GCA_030616835.1). Taxonomy (GTDB): domain Bacteria; phylum Desulfobacterota. The sequence goes on from JAUWWP010000465.1 coordinate 2,369, forward strand.
TTTTAGGCATAGAGAAATAACTTTGTGCCTGGAGGATCTTTAGAAAGATATTGGGGGCCAAGCCAACAAATAAAACTTAACCACTGAACGGATTAAGCTTAATATAAATAACCGAAGCTTACGACCTGTTTTGGAAGAAGAGAATTCATAAAGTTTTAAATGCGGATTTGATCCCAAATCTTAAATACTTTTTTAC
>JAUWWP010000041.1 GCA_030616835.1 Deltaproteobacteria bacterium
TCCTCCCGAAACTCATCGTTGCCGACGAGCCGGTCTCCGCCCTGGATGTCTCCATTCAGGCCCAGATTATTAATCTTATGGTAGAGCTACAGGAAAGATTCGAATTGACCTACCTTTTCATTGCCCATGATCTAAGGGTGGTAAGGCATATCTGCGACCGGGTGGTCGTAATGTATCTGGGTAAGATTGTTGAGATCGCGGAGAACGAAGAGATTTATACCTCCCCCCTTCATCCTTACACCCAGGCCCTGCTTTCAGCGATTCCCGTCTCTCATCCGCAGAGCAAGAAGAAGAGAATAATCCTCGAAGGTGATGTTCCCAGCCCGATTGAACCAATTCCGGGCTGTCCTTTTAGCTCTCGCTGTCGTTATGCAGAACAGATCTGCCGGGCGCAATCCCCACTGTTGAAAGAGGTAAAAAAAGACCACCTGCTTGCCTGCCATGTGAGGGGATTTGGTTAAAATTACCCTGAATTTGGTGTTGAAGCTTCAAGATGATTGGGCATGCCGGGATGAGTATCTTTTAGGAGGGGAGAGGGGACTATGAGCCTTCCCCCGGGGAAAGCAATTATTCTTATGTCCGAATCATAGCTATTAATATGAATTTTCTTTGATTTTCTTAGATTTTTGTAAGATAATAACCGATGGTAGAGAAGTAGATGAATGGCCTGACAAGGGAGCAGTGATCCATAAAACGGAAGAAAGGTTTACCAAGGAGCAAGAACAAAATATCCGGAGTTAGAGCCGTCGATAGTTAAGGTTCCGGGTAAGGAGATTCTGGTTCTAAGAGCATAAATATGGAGAGGAAATAGGAAGAGAAGGAAGTTCGATATTTCGTCTCATCATTGCAATACTTTTCGTAAACCCGGTATTAGTATTTATCGGTCATCGCAAGGATATGATTTATGTCAATGGAGACAATTTATGATGATATTAATTCTGGGCAGATTACCTTTGGCCCGCATTTGATTGAGAGGATGTGGAAAAATGGCATATCAATTGATCAAGTCTTAGAAACCATTCTAACTGGCACAATTAACAAGAGAGAGAAGAATGAGCGTTCACATGGTAAATTCACTAAATTTACAATTTCAAAAGGTGATATTGTTGTCGTTGTAAAGGATTGTAAACCAGGATTTATTATTACCACGAATAGGAGGTGATTATTATGCAATGCCCAAGCGGATGTCCGTGCTCCATGGAGGAAAGGAAGGTGGAAAGGATGTTCCATCGTAACAGTGAGCCCGTTGTCATTTCGGATTTAGTTATGTATGTGTGTCCAGAATGCGGGCAAGAATCAATGCCCTTGTCATCTGCAAGAATCGTGGAGAACATCCTAAATGGTAAGGCGAAGCCATCTGGTAAGTTTGTTGCTGAGTTATATGAGGTTAGCTCCGTAATCCTGAATTAGGGGGGCAGGTTTCAACAATCAACATTTTTTCTATTCCTCCCACAGGCTTCCTTCGACAAGCTCAGGACAAATGTGGAGAGGTGAAAGAATCAAGAAATTTGGCGGGGTTTAAAATCTTCTCCAAACTTTCTAACGGGGTTTACTATATCTCTTAATCTCCCTGGCTACCTCCCGATGCTCAGGATCCCCTATTATTTGTTTGATCCTTTCTGCCTCCGGAGGTTCATAAGGATAAAGAAGATCCTTTTTCAGAGCAATTATCCATTCCCACGAGAGGTCAATCCTCTCCTCGGAGATCTCTCCTTTTCCCACCGCGGTCGCAATTGCCTCAATAGCCCGCTTTTGTTTATCAGGGTGGTGAGAAATAAGCAGAATATCTATCCCGGCTTTAACCGCTTTAACTGCGGTCTCCTCGATCTCAAAGCTATTAGCTATTGCCCCCATCTCCAGGTCATCGGTTATGACTAATCCCTTAAAACCCAGCTCTTCCCGAAGAAGCCCATCAATAATCTTTCCTGATAAGGTAGCAGGAAACTTATCATCCAATTGGCTATATAAGACATGAGCGGACATCACTGCTTTCAGTCCATTTTTAATGGTATGCGCAAAAGGTCGCAGTTCAATCTTCCTTAACCTCTCCAGGCTATGATCGACTATCGGTAGTTCCTTATGAGAATTAGTAGTGGTATCCCCATGACCGGGGAAATGCTTTCCGCAGGCAATAACTTTGTTGTCCTGGAGGCCAGCAATCACTGCCAATCCCAACTCGCTGACCAGATGGGGATCGTCTCCAAAGGCCCTCTTCCCAATGATCGGATTCTTAGGGTTAGTATTGACATCGAGAACCGGAGCCAGGTTGAAATTGATCCCAACCGCGCTCAGCTCCTTAGCAGTAATCTCCCCGAACTTGTATGCCAGCTTTATGGATTTAGTCTTCAGGAAGCAATGTCCCAGGGCCTTATTTCCCGGGAACCGGGTAAAGGGCTCCTTCAGCCGGGAGAAACCCCTTCCTCCCTCCTGATCGATCGCAATAAAGAGAGGGGTCTCTGGAGAAATGCTCTGGAGTTCCCGGCAGAGTTTAGCTATCTGAAGAGGAGATTTAATATTCCTTTCGAAAAGGATTACCCCCCCGATGTGATATTTAGTGATTAGCTCCTTTATCTTCCGGGAGGGAGTTAGGCCATCAAAACCCACCATCAATAGCTGACCGATCTTCTGCTCAAGATTCATTGGAACCTACTTGCTACTTTCCTTTTTGGATCCAGCCAATCCCTTAAGCCGTCGCCTAAGAAATTAAAACCCAGAACAATTAATATTATGGCACATCCTGGAAAGGTTGACAAGTGGGGAGCGATCTGGAGGAATTCTGCCCCCTCGCTGAGCATTGCCCCCCAACTGGGCATCCCCTGGGTGCCCAGTCCCAGGAAGCTTAGACTGGCCTCGGCAAGAATAACCGCAGCCATCCCAAAGGTGGCTTCCACAATGACCGGGGACAGGATATTGGGGGTAATGTGTCGAAGCATAATCCTGAGATCTCCTGCTCCCAGGGCCTTGGCCGAGAGAGTATATTCCCCCTCCCTGGCCGAAAGGAACTGGCCGCGGACAATCCGGGCATATCCCACCCATCCCAGAACGCAGAGTGCCAGGATCACGTTTCTTAGACTGGGTCCGAGAACGGCGGTCATGAAAATGGCCAGAAGTATTCCAGGAAATGCCAGGAGGATATCAACGATTCTCATAAAGAGTTCATCGATTGCTCCCCCATAGTATCCAGCCAGGGAACCAATTGTCAACCCCAGCAGCAAAGAGATGCTAACAGTGGAGATCCCCACCAGCATTGAGACCCGGGAGCCGAAGATAATCCGGCTAAGAATGTCCCGTCCCAGCCTATCCTGTCCCAGAAGGTGCTCCTGCCGGGGCGGTCCGAATCCCTCTTTTAGCTCCTGCTGCTTCGGGTCGTAGGGAGTCAGAAGAGGAGCAAAGATAGCGGTAAGGGCGAATAGAACCACAATCGCCAGACCAATAATTGCTAACCGATTTTTCATGGTTACCTTAAGCTAAGTGCTGCTCATATCTAATCCTGGGGTCGACATAGGCATAAAGGATATCGGTCAACAGATTTACCAGGACATAGCTAAAAGAGATAACGAGAACACACCCCTGAACCAGGGGGTAATCCCTGGTCTCAATGGCCTGGATAAGCAGCCTCCCGATTCCGGGCCAGGAAAAGATGGTTTCAGTGATGATCGCCCCGGAAAGCAGGGCCCCGGACTGCAATCCGATAATGGTAATTATGGGAATTAGGGCGTTTCTGAGGGCGTGCCTGAGGATCACTGCCTTCTCCTTCAGCCCCTTGGCCCGAGCAGTAGTGATATACTCTTCCCTGATTACCTCCAGCATGCTTGCTCGGGTCATTCGGGAAAGAATGGCTGCCAGGGCTGTTCCCAGGGTTATTGCCGGCAGGATAAGGCTTGCCAGTCCCTCCCTTCCGGAAACCGGAAGTAGGTCCAACTGGAGAGCGAAAATAAGGATCAGCAGGGGGCCGAGCCAGAAATTAGGCATGGATACCCCTACTAAGGCCAGAAACATAGAGGTATTGTCTATCAGGGAATACTGCTTGATCGCCGAGATTATCCCCAGGGGAATGGCAATGAGGATCGCTACTACCATTGCCGCCAGAGCAAGCTCCAGGGTGGCCGGGTATCTTTTAAGGATGGTGCTTAGAACCTTCTGCTTAAAATAGAATGAGCTTCCCAGATCGCCACGGACTAGGCCGCCTAAAAAGTCAAGATACCGAAGGTAAACCGGGCGGTCCAGTCCCAGTTCCCGGCGAAGCAGAGTCTTGTCTGCTGCCTGAGCGGTCTCCCCCAGCATTATCTCGACCGGGTCACCGGGGATAAGGTAAAGGAAGAGGAAGACCAGGGTACTAACTCCCCATATCACCGGGATGAGTAAAAAAAGCCGCCGGAGAAGATATCTTTTCATAGTTATTCTTGGGCAAAGTAGACTTTTCTAAGCGAGATGAATTCCCCTCCCGGATAGATCTCAAATCCCTGAATCTCTTTTGCCATGGCAACTACATTGGTTGAATACCAGAGACTGACATAAGGCAGCTCCTCCGCCATTATCTTCTGAATCCGGCTGTAGATCTCCTTTCTCTTCTCCTGGTCAAGGCAGCGGCGGCCATGTTCCAGGAGCCGGTCAAGTTCCTTATTTACATATCGGCCTCGATTTGCCCCTTGCGGGGGAATGCTCGAGGAATGAAAGATATAATGATAGATGTCCGGTTCAGTAATTCCCACCCAGGTTAAGGTATAGAGCTGAAAGTTTCCTGATTTTATATCAGAGAAGAAGGTTCCCCATTCATAGCTTCTCGTTTTCAGTTCGATCCCCACCTCCCGAAGCTGACGTGCAAGAACCTCCCCGATTCGCTTACGCAGAGGGATGGTTGAGGTCCGGTAGGAGAGCTTGAATCTGCTTTCCGGTCCCTTCCCGTCAGGGTCAGGATATCCGGCCTCATCCAGCAGCCTCCGGGAAATCTCGGGATGATAATCGTATTTGGCTACCTCCCCTTCATAAGCCCAGTTAGAGGGAGCCAGTAGCCCTGTGGCTGGAACCGCCAATCCCTTCAGCAGGTACTCGATTATCTCTTCGCGGTTCAGGGCATAAGCTATGGCCTGGCGGACCTTTTTGTTACTGAGGATCTTGTCCTCCAAATTGAAGCCGAGGTAAGAATAATTGATCCCTTCTTTCTTAATAATTTTGATCCCGGGATCCTCTTCCAGATACTTTAGAGAGTCCGGAGGGACTGAGTTCTGCAGGAGGTGGACACTTCCCTTCTTAAGCTCAAAGACCCGGGTGGTATCGTTGGGGATTACCTTAAAAAGCACCGCACTGAGCCGGGGAGGGCCTTCGAGGCACTCGTGATTGGCTTCCAATTCGATCCGGCTTCCCGGAACCCAGCGACGGAACTTAAAGGGCCCGGTCCCCACCGGGTGGCGGCCGAACTCATCCCCCTTCTGCTCGGCGATATCCCGGGGGACGATCCCGACGACCAGACTGGTCAGGAAGGGGGCGAAGGGCTCCTGGAGTTCGAATTCAATGGTATATCGGTCAATGATCTCGATTCCCTTTAGCTTTTCGAAGCTATTAAAATGGGGGGACTTAAAAGAAGGATCCCTGATTGTCTCAAAGGTGTATTTAACATCCTGGGCGGTGAGCTCGCGGCCGCTGTGAAACCTTACCCCTTTTTTTAAGTGAAACCGGTAAGTGGTAGCGGTGGGATTATCGTAGCTTTCTGTTAGGTCAGGGAGAAGGTTTGCTTGGGGATCGAGCTTCATCAATCCGTTGAAGATGATAGAATCGATCCGGACGGAATAGGCATCGGTAGCCAGGCGGGGGTCGAGATTGGTGGGATTTCCCTCCAGCCCGACTATTAGCACATTTTCCTCGGGCTTTTTTTGACAGGAGCTGACTATTAGCCAAAGCGAGCAGATGCTGAGGAGAGCTAACCACCACCCTCTATTTCTCCGTTCATTTCTTTTCGTAGACCTTTTTCTCGTCAAAGACCTTCTCCTGGCAGACCTTGAGCGAATCCCTTTCGAGCTTTCGGTAAAAGCAGCTCCGGTATCCCTGGTGACAGGCAGCCACCTTCTGATCCACCTTAATCAGGAGCGTGTCCTGATCACAATCAAAGTAGATCTCCTTAACCTCCTGGATATGGCCCGAACTCTCCCCCTTCTTCCAGAGTCTTCCCCGGGAGCGGCTGAAGAAATGGGTCTGCCCGGTAGTGATCGTCTTTTCCAGGGCTTCCCGGTCCATATAGCCCAGCATCAGTACCTGCTGGCTGATATGATCCTGAATGATCGCGGGCACCAGCCCCTGCCGATCAAATTTTATCTCATCCAGTATCTCCACGGCTCTCCCTCCCATTAGGTTCGAAAATAATCTTATCACAGAAGATCCACCTATGTCCATTGCAAGTCTGAAATTTTCCGGTAAGTCCAAAAAAGAGAGAAGGGAAGGGCTGCATATGATTAATTCGGATGGTTACGACAATCTGGTTTAATGAGAAGATCAGGAAATATTCAAAGGAGAGAAGATAAGTCAATATTTCAATATGTCCCCTATTTTCTCTCCTTAGAAATTGGGCGCTGTGGGACTGTTGAAAAACCCTTCTTTAAGGAAATTTTTTCAATAAACCAGGAATGAGGTGAGGGGGAGGGAAGATACTTTTTCAACAGCCCCGCTGTCCCTATTTTCCTAAAAAAATTTTGAAAATTCTTTTTCTTGTAATTCCAAATTTCTTGTGTATAATAAGAAGAAAAGGGTAAAATGGCTTACGCGGTTTTAGCCTAACCTGCTGAAATTTTTAGAAAAATGGCATAAATCATACGGAAACACTCCCCACCGAGGCAGAAGAGCTGGTAGTTCCCGCGGGCCTAGCCAAGAATCCATTTACCAAAGGATACTCTCACCGAGTAGGTCAACTTTCCCCGAAAACAGCAAAGAGATTTAATCCCAAATTTGTGTTTCCCGCATAAATTGGGATAAAAATTAATCCGGCCTCTCATCCGGTGCCAAATTGGTAGGGAGTGAAAAAATCAAACTGCATTTTAAGATATGACAGCAGATAAAGATGTAACCGCTGTCAGTTTTAAGAAGGAAAAATTAGAGCTGCCCAAGGGCAAGAAGACCTCGCTATTAATCCTGAGTGGTCCCGAGATGGGCAAGAAACAGGAACTTACTGCTAATCCCTCAGTTCTGGGCCGGGATAAGATGGCAGAATTTGTCATTGCCAATACTACGGTTTCCCGCCGTCATGCCTTGATCAGGTATCATAATGGAAAGTATATCCTTAAAGATCTAAACAGCGCCAATGGGACTTTTTTCGGTGGTTCCCGGATAGATGAAATAGTTATAGATCATGGGGATAGATTTCAACTGGGCAATTGCCTGGTCCAGTTAGTCCTTGAGGATAAAAGGGAAGAGACTCAGGCAAACAAATATCGGGAGGCAGATCATGGATGAAAATAAAGAGGATCTTGGTATTGATATTAGTAAAATCATCGAAGAAAAGCGATTGGCAACAACTGGGGCTATTTTATTAATCCAGGATAAAATCTCTGAAAAACAGCTTTTAAAGGCCAGGGAAGAGCGAAGAGAGGGAGAGAATATTAGCGATACCATTCAACGTTTAGGCCTGGTTAAAAAAGAGGATTATGAGAGTGCTTTTCAAGAAAAGTTATCCTTAGACCAATTGAGCAAGCTGCCTTTTGACCCTGAGCTAATTAAAAAAGTCACCTATAAATTTATGTCCTCCCGAAAAACTATGCCCCTTTTCCAGGATGGACGAAAATTATTTGTTCTTCAGGTAAAAGAGGGGAAAGAAGATATTGCCTCACATCTTAATCTCCTAAAGGTTTTTGGCTGCCAATTCTCCCGGACTATTTTGACCAGCGAAGAAGACTTTGATTATTTTCTGGATGTCAAAATGGGGAAGAAGAAGTTTTTTGAAAAATCTATCGATATAAAATTTGAGGAGGATGAATTTGACCGACTGGAAGAACCCTTGGAAACGGAGAGAGGAATTGAAGAGTATCATGAGGACGACCCTGCCGTCGTTAAGACGGTAAATATGATCGTATCCAATGCCTTGGAGAAGGAGGCTACGGATATTCATTTCGAACCCGAGCGGAGCTATCTGCGCATCCGTTTTCGAAAAGATGGTATACTGGAGGATGAGGACTTCTTACCTGATTATCTTTCCCGACGTATCTGTGCAAGGATAAAGGTGATGTCGAAACTGGACATCAGCGTTAACTTTAAAGCACAGGATGGCAGGCTCTCGGTACCATATCGAAATAAAGATTATAGTTTCCGGGTGTCCGTTTTCCCTTCGATCTACGGTGAATCAGTAGTATTGAGAGCCCTCCCGACGGCGGAAGCAGTATTGCCTCTGGCAGAAAGAGGCTTTCCTAAGGAAACGTTAAGTAAATTTCAAAAACTAATCAGGCAGCCTAATGGAATCATTCTGGTTACTGGGCCCACCGGAAGCGGTAAAAGCTCAACCATGTTTTCTGCTCTCAGTGTGATTAATACCCCGGAAAAAAAGATTGTTACCCTGGAAGACCCGATAGAATATTATCTGCCCAATATTGTTCAGAGTAATGTGGATAGCAAGAGAGGGCACAGCTTTGCCACCGGGTTTAGAGCTATTCTCAGGCATGATCCAGAGGTTATGCTTATCGGGGAAATCAGAGATTTAGAGACTGCAGAGATCGCCTTCGATGCAGCCCAGACCGGCCATCTGGTTCTCAGTACCCTGCATACTAACGATGCCCCGAGGGCCATTTCCCGGCTGATAGATATAGGGATCCCTGGTTATCTCATAGAAGAATATCTAATTGGCGTTTTGGCCCAAAGACTGATCAGAAGGGTTTGCAAAAATTGTCGAGAAGCATATTTTGTTGAGCAATCAATTTTAAGAGAAATGGGCTTTAAACCAAAAGACCCGGAAAGGAAGGTTAGACTTTTTCGAGTAAAAATAAAACAGGAGTGCGATTGTCAGAAAGAGGAAGGATGCACCCAGTGCCGAGGATGTACCGAATGTGGTTATACTGGATACCGGGGAAGAACCGGGATATTTGAATTGTTAGTTGTAGATGAAGAGATAAGAAAGATAATTAGAGCAAAGGGATCCTCAGGCGAGATTCGTCAGGCGGGCTTGGTCAGTGGAATGGTTTCCTTAAAGGCCGATGGAATAATGAAGGCATTAAATGGTATAACTACCCTGGAGGAAGTTAAAAGGCAGTGTGGATCGCTTTAAAAAGATTGCTTCTGAACAGCTTTGATTCACTTCTTAGGTGAAATAAAATTAAAACATAATAGTATAATCATTCAATCAACAGAAAAATTCGCCATTTTTGAACTCGGAAAAAAGAAATTTTGGTTAATTTAAGGTTTGTTCTTTTGTCTTGCCTTGAGGACTTTCTTGTCTACTTTTTGCACCCCGGTCAGGGGCATCTCGTCAATAAACTCGATGTATTTAGGCAAGGCGTATCGGGCAACCTTATCTTCAAGATATTCCCTGAATGCTTCTTCTTTAACTTTGTCCTTGTGTTCAGGCCTTAATTGAATATATACCTTTACTTTCTCACTTCCAGCCCTCTCGGGATCCGGGACTCCTATCGTGGCGGCAATCTCTACTGCCGGATGCTGATAAAGGATGTCGTCTATCTCTCTTGAATAGACCTTGTATCCCGAGATATTTATCATATCCTTAATTCTATCGACAACATAAAAATATCCCCTTTCGTCCATTTTAACTATATCGCCCGTATGGATATATCCATCTTCATCAATACCAGTACCTTCCTTGGGCCAGTACCCCAGCATTCTCTGGGGCCCATTTATGCATAACTCCCCCACTTGACCATTTATTAGCTCATCTAAAGAAAGCTCTCTTCCCGTATCGTCGATAACTTTTATCTCGGTATCACAAAATGGTATTCCGATAGTGCCTTTCTTCTCTTCTTTTTTAAATTTTGGGCGGCTTCTCAGCCGCAACAAAATTGGCAATGACTTAGAGAAGATCTTTCCGATAGTTTTTCTATCCATATACTTAACTACAGTTCCTAAAGTGTATTTTATAGGTATTTGCAAAGTCTTATTTATAATTCTTGCCACCCTTCCGCTTCCACCAGTCAATCTTATTATTAGTGAGGGATTCATATGAGTGTTCGGCGAACACTCTGACAACCCATATCCTTCTATCAATCCACCGCCGCTCTTTTCTTCAAATTGCTCCTGTACGTCTGGAGGTAGAGCGGCTGAACCTGATATGCCCAGTATTCCGATATCTTTTAATTCTTCCTTTAACATCTTAATGTATTGGGTCGGTACTCCAATTTGTAAAATTGGATAATATTCTTTGATCATGTTTATTATCAACCTGGTATCTCTCGGATCTATAACCAAAAGCTGAGTAGCTCCCTGGTAAGTCATGGTATGCATAATTATATGACCATAAGCATGGTAGAAAGGCACGCCAATAAGAACAGAAAAATTTCCATTTAGAAGATTTGCCGAAGGGCCAAAAGAAGTAGTTGACTGGATAGCGTTTGCTAATATATTTTTGTGGGTTAACATACATCCCTTGGGCAGCCCGGTAGTTCCTCCACTGAAAAGTAAGGTTTCCAGATCTTTTTCAATATCTATATCTACATCCGGTGGAGTCGGATCATATTTTTCTATCAGCTCGGTAAGCCATAGCATGTTATCTAAATTCTCGTGTTCTGGTTGGGTTAATGAATAATCTTCAATTTTTGTTAGAATGATTGTTTCTATCTTAGCTCTTTCTGCCAGGGACTTTATTTTAGCTACATCTTTATCTAAATCTTTACTCAGACAGATCAATGCCTTTGGCGTTCCTTGTTTAAACTTATGCTCTAAGACGTTGGGAGGCTCCAAGAAGCTACCGGGGATATGAACACCACCAGCCTTGGAAATGGCGTAATCGGCGATGATAAACTGGATGGATGTGGGCAGGATAGTTGCGACCCGGTCTCCTTTTTTGATTCTCAGGTCGGCTAAAGCAGTGGCAAATCGGTAGATATCTTCTTTTATTTCTTTATATTTCACTTCTTTCCCAAGTTGCACTATTCCCGAAGATGGGTGTTTTTCGGCGGCGACCTCAATAAAATTAAAAACAGGGATATTTGGGTAAGGCCTCAGTGTCTTCGGGATCCCACAGATCTCATATTCTTTAAACCAGGGTCTTTCGATTTTGTTCATTTTTTGCTCCTATTTTTGGCGCTCAGCCCATGACCTCGCCGAACATGGCAACATCTGCTTCGCTTCCCTCGATCTGGATCATGCCGCTGTTAATTGCCGTCATTGCATCGATCTTCCTTCCAATGAGCTGCTTGAAGGTCTGGTCATACATCCTGACGATTGCGGTTGCCGGTGTCGGGGATTTCCCCTCGATGAGCTTAATTTCACCCTCCTTAATGGCCAGGGCCCACACTTCCTCGTTCCTCCCGTAGATTTCATACTGGATGATAGCCGACCATTTCCCGGCCTTCTCCTTGTTAAATATACTGGTCATAAACTGGAAGATCTCACCCAGGTTCATCTCCTCGCTTTCCTCCGAGAGCCTGACAATCCCTTCCCCGTCGCGCAGCTTCCGCTTCAGCGACTTGCCCACCGCGCTGGCCGGTATCCCCAGGACAAACTCCACCTCTTTAGGGACCTTGAACTCGGCCAGCTCCTTCTGGCAAAACTCGATGACCTCCTCAGGGGTTAGCTTTTGCCCGATGCGGGGAACAACGAATGCCTTGACCTCCTCCCCGGAGGCCTTATCAGGTATGCCAATGACCGCTACATCGTGGACTGCCGGGTGTTTGGAGATCGCATCCTCGATCTCCTTGGGATAGACATTCTCTCCCCCTTTAATGATTATATCCTTTTCCCGATCCACAATATAGAAGAAGCCGTCCTCATCCATATACCCAATGTCTCCGGTATGAAGCCACTCATCCCGAAGCGTTTTTTTGGTCTCTTCCTCGAGGCCGTAGTAGCCGACCATTACGCTTGCCCCCCGGATAACAATCTCCCCGGTCTCCCCCGGGGACAGGAGCTTTCCCTCGGGGTTCATAATCTTCACCTCCTGGCCGTCCAGGGCCGGTCCGATGGAGCCGATCTTTTTCTTCCCACCCCGCCGGTGAAGGGTGCTGGCAACCGTAGCCTCGGTAAGCCCATATCCCTCCATAAGCTCAACCCCGTAGACCTTCTCGAACTCCCGAA
>JAUWWP010000111.1 GCA_030616835.1 Deltaproteobacteria bacterium
GACAAATATATGATTAAATCCTAAGCACCCATTCCTAAATAATTTCAAATGATCAAAACCCAAAATTATTTTCTTTGACAGGCCCAGGACAAGGTTTTGAACATTTGATATTGGAATTTTGGATTTGTTTAGGGTTTAGGGTTTTGGATTTAGAATTTATCAGTTGTCATTGGGATTTGACTAATTTGGTATTTTGCTTCGTTCAACCTTCCCCTAAGGAAATTTATTTCTGAATTGTAGGCCCCTATATGAATTTGGGATCATCCCACTCCTTCATTATTGATCTTATCTTGTCGTATGCGGCAAGCCTAAAGGTTACTACCCCCTCGTCATTGGCGTTAGATTTGGAAGCGGCTTGCTCCGCCTCTCTAATGACCTTCCTTATGCGCACAATGGTTGTCCGGAGCCCTATGAAAACCAAGGCGGTCCGTAAGGAAAGAGATTTTAAAAGTCCCATTTTCTTGCCTCTCCAAATTTTGGTTGAGATTATTCCCAAAAAACTTAACCCCGCTCCATCTTGCTGGGGCGGGGTCAAATTCAGAGAAATTCCTCGATTACTTTTTAGAGTCTTTCGGCTGAGGATATCGCTGATTATACTTCTCAATCAGTTGAGGGGTAATGTTAACAACGTTGTCCGTATCATAGAGGATATTGCTTTCCGGTTGCTGCAATATAAGTATATATTTCTCTTTGCTGCCTATCTCCTTTACAATATCCTTCATTTTGCTAACAATTGTAATCTGAATCTCCCTGAGTTCTTTTCTCTTTAACATTAACTCCTTCTCAAATTCTACCCCCTTCTGCTGATATTTTAGAAGTTTATCCTGGAACTCCTTCCGCTTCTGTTCCTTGGCAGTATCGGATAAAAGCATTTCTTGTTTTTTATACATCTCGTCCAGCTCCTTTAGTTCCTTTTCTGTTTTATCAATTATCACTTGCTTTTTCTTTAAATCTTTATCCAAATTATCCATTGCTTTCTCCACCTCTGGAACCGCAAGGGCAGCCTTTTCCAGGTCCACATAAGCGATTCTGAAGGTGTTTTTTAAATAACTTTCAGCGAAGGTCTCGGTAAGGGTCTTGATCTCCTCCACGCTTGCATCTTTAAATCCAGTCAGAACTAACCAGATCAAAGCTATCGCAACAACGCCTAAATATCTTTTCATTTTCTCCTCCTTGTTTGATATTTCCTCAGCTACTTGACCTTTACCAAACTATATGAGTGCTGTCAATAAGAAATATTGCATATGGGTAGCGCCTGGGGTAATTTATAGATAAATGAAGAATTTTGAGATCGCTAAAATATTCGCTGAGATCGCTGATCTTCTGGAGATCAAGGACGAAAATCCCTTCCGGATTCGGGCCTACCGAAAGGCGGCCCAGAACCTGGAGAGCCTGACCCGGGATATCGCCGAGGAGGCCGAGAATGGAACTCTGGAGGAAATCCCTGGCATTGGCAAGGACCTGGCCAAGAAGATCGAGGAATACCTCGGAAGCGGTAAGGTTCAATTTTATGAAAGGCTGAAAGGGGAGATTCCAAAAGGATTGCTGGAGCTGGTAGCAATCCCGGGTGTTGGCCCCAAGACTGCCAGGCTTCTTCATGAAAGGCTGAATATCCAGGGGATCGACGAGCTGGAAAAGATGATCCGAGAGCATAAGCTGAAGGGCCTGCCGGGCCTGAAGGAGAAGACCGAGGAGAATATCCTCCGGGGCATCCAGTTAGTTAAAGCAGGAAGGGAGCGGATGCACCTGGGGACAGCTCATTCTTTAGCCGAGGGAATAATCTCCACCCTGAACTCCCTTCCCGAGGTAGAGCGCATCAGCCCGGCCGGTAGCCTGCGGCGAATGAAAGAAACGGTAAAGGACATTGATATCCTGGTAATCTCCTCCCGACCCACCAAGGTAATGGAGGTCTTTATTAATCTTCCTTTGGTTGGTGAGATCGTAGCCCAGGGGGAGACTAAATCCAGTATCCGCACCCGGGAAGGAACCCAGGTTGACCTGCGGGTAGTGGAGCCGGAAAGCTTCGGGTCGGCTCTGGCATATTTCACCGGCTCCAAGGCCCATAACATCCACCTCCGGGAGATGGCCCGGAAAAGGGGATTGAAGATTAATGAATATGGGATATTTAAAGAAAAAAGTAATAAGAGGATTGCCGGAAAGGAGGAGGATGAGATCTACCGGGTATTGGACCTTCCCTTTATCCCTCCGGAAATCAGGGAAGACCTGGGGGAGATCGAAGCCGCTCAAAAGGGAGAGCTCCCATCACTGGTTAGCCTTGAGCAGATCCGGGGAGACCTGCACATTCACAGCAAATGGAGTGATGGTGCCCACAGCCTCAAGGAACTGGCCGAGGCCGCCCGGAAAATGCGCTATGAATATATCGCCATCACTGACCATTCCCAGGCCCTGTGGATTGCCGGGGGACTTAAAGAAGAGGACCTTTTAAGACAGATAGATGAGATCAGAGCTTTGAATAAAAAATTAAATAACCTCAGGCTTCTGGCTGGAACAGAGGTTGACATCCGGGGGGATGGAAAACTGGATATCGAAGACAAGGTTCTGGCCAAATTGGATATTGTCGTTGCCGCCATTCATACTGGCTTCAAGCAAGGTAAGGAGAAACTGACCAAAAGGATGATTCAGGCAATAAAAAATAAATATGTCAATGTAATTGCCCACCCCAGCGGCAGGCTTCTGGGAGAGCGAGAGGCCTATGAACTTGACTGGGAGGAGATTATGAGGCAGGCTCGCAGGAATAATACAGCCCTGGAGATCAACGCCTATCCCCAGAGGCTGGATCTTAACGATATTCGCTGCCGCCGGGCTAAAGAACTGGGGCTCTCTCTAACTATCGGTACCGATGCCCATACACTGAGCCAGCTAAGCATGATGAAATTAGGTGTGGCCACTGCCCGGCGGGGCTGGCTGGAGAAAAAAGATATTATGAATACCCTCCATCTCTCGCAGCTAATCAAAAAACTGGAATTCAGACGTAAGGGAAAGGTTTAGGGGCGTCCCTTTAGTGCCTGTCCTGAGCCTGCCGGAAGATTATCTAATGTCAAATGCCAAAGCTCTCACCTTCGCAGACCGACTTAGCCTGAATGGCTACGAAGACTGAGTGCTTCGGCAGAGCAAGGCAAAGTTCAAATGAAATCTAAAGTTCAAATGACAAAATAAAAGAAGAAAGGTCTTTTGACATTTAGTCATTTGACATTCATTTGACATTTGGATTTTGACATTTGGATTTAACGGATTTTGGTATTTGTTACTACGGTAATTGAGCCCCTACATTTACGCACTATTTGGGTTAAAAATACCCTATCCCCACCTCAGTCAGTCAGCAGGTGCAGATTCCCGATCCGCACCCGCTTCAGCCCTTCCTCCTGAGCTGCCTTCAGGCACACTTCTGCCTGAGATCTGGAGGTAACCGGGAGATCGGTCAGGTAGAACTGGGGATGAAAGGCCAGCAGGGCATAGGGGATATTCCGATCGACGGAGGCAATGAAAGAGGCAATCTCTCTTACCTCCCGCTCGTCAATATATCCCGGAACCATCAGCGTGCTTGCTATTACCAACGGAGGCTCTGGCCTCTTCTTTATCCAGCGCCCCAGCCAGTTAAGATTCTCCCAGGTCCTCTGATTGCTGACTCCACAGAGTGCCCGGTTGATCTCTTCACTTCCGGCCTTAAGGTCGAACTTAATACATCCTCCTGATTTCATGGAGATCTCCACCATTTTCCGGAGCAGAGAAGAGTTCATCGAGCCATTAGTCTCCCAGCAGACCCGGAAGATCTTTCCCTGCTTCTGCTCCCGGGCCAGCTTGGCCGTCATCAGAGAATGGGGAAGCTGGGGAGTGGGATCCCCGCCAAAGTAGCAGATGCAACTGGTCTTATCATCCACAAACCCGGCTAATTTCTCGGGGGAGATCAAGGAGCGGTGAGGGGCAGGCTGGCGAAATTGCCAGTTCTGACAGAAGAGGCAGTTGAAGCTACAGGCATTATAGAATACCGCCAGATTCTTATAGCCATGCTCAGGTCCATCTCGATAGGCAAATTCAGGGTACCCGGCCCCGGTTCCCCCGGGACAGACCCAATCAGCCACGCAGTTAGTAGGAAGGGGATCATAATACCAGCCCAGGTCTCCCTCCTCGGTACCTCCAACTATCTTTCCGCCTCGGTTACTGCGGAGCCCGCAGAAGCCTCTCTCTCCCCCGCTCATTTCACACCTGTTTATACAGAAGTTGCAGCCCACCCCTCCCAGGCTTCGAGGGGGACTTCCCGGCAGGTTAAATCCTTCCCTGCTCTTGCGGTGGACCTCCTCCAGATGTGCCCTGACCTTCTCAAAATCTGAGCGAATACAGTCCGGGCAAACCTCCAGAGCTTTAGAAATTAGCTGAGATACTCCTCCGCAATTCAAACACCGAGCCATAAACACTCCTGATAAGGGCGGAAATGGGGGACGTAATTAACATATTAACATTTCTATAATATCCCCTCTTAATGGACGCTGTCCTTAAATTCCAATCATTAATAAAAAATGACTCTGACCCCTTTTTTAATTTTTCCGAGGTAACTTGGAATATAGGAGTCCCAGTCTTTTCAGGGTCTCCAGCTTCTCCCGCCGGCCGATCTTAGCCTGGGAGATGGCTTTCTCAAGAATGGCAATTGAGCAATTGTAGTTTGCCCGGTCCACCGGGTAGGGATGCCCGTCTTTACCTCCATGAGCAAAGCTGAAGCGGACAGGGTCCTGAAAGCTGGGGTTTACCCCATAGATCAGCTCCGAGAGGAGACTCAGGGCCCGGATGCTCTTGGGGCCCACTCCCTTAATCCCTAAAAGACTCTCAAACCCCTCTGGCTGGAGCTCATAGGTGCGTAAAAAGATTCTCTTCAAGCGCTCAGGATTCATATCCTTAATAACGATCTCATGACGGGATGGCAGATCCAGATTTTTAAGCCGCTTAAGCTCCTTAATCAACCTCTCCGGCTTCTCACTTGCAAGCTCGGCACTCACCCCCCTTGCCTTTCCGCTATCCCTGGCTACCATATTCAAACACTCATTTCTCTGATCGCAGCAGATAGCCGAATGGGGCTCGCAGACAAAATCCTCCAGGGCTTCTCCCAGCCAGTGATACCTTCGGGCATAACGGTTGGATACATTCATCCCTTGCTGAACCACACACCAGGAACCCTCCCGGGTAAAGAAGAAACAGTGATGATAGATCTGATATCCGTCCTGGATGGCAGCGCTGTCCACCTTGGCTGCCATCCGGCTGGCATAGACGAGCTCCTGCGGGTCCCGGGATAAAAATTTGCCAAAGCTCTCAATCTCCTCCGGGGTCTTACGGGAGCTCCCGCCCTTCCCCCCGGCGGCAAAAAGCCCCAGATCCCTCTCCAGTCCTCTTATTCCTTCCTTCAGGGCACCGCAGGCCGTTGTGGTAAGGCCGCTGGAGTGCCAGTCGAATCCCAAAATATTCCCCAGCGCCTGGAACCAGAAGGGGTCAGCGAGCTTGCGGAGCATCTCCTCCGCCCCGAATTCATCCACAATAACAATGGTAATCTGCCGGGCCAGTGCCTTCATCCGCTGAAACAGCCAGGAGGGTGCCTTACCATAGTGTAAGGGTAGATTAGCAATTCCCGTTCTCATAACTACGGACAAGTCTGCCGGAGCTTCAGCGAAGGCGGGCTAATTCAATCATTTGCAATTTGCATTTTTCATTTTGCATTTTGCAATTCGCCCTCAGGCGGATTAATGGGGATTTAGGGTACGTTGATTCTAAAACAACTTAATCAATAGTCAAGTGCAGGCCTGAGCTTCAAACAAGTCAATATTTCAATAACGTGCCTACTTTCAAGCATAAGAGAATAGTAGCTTATATCAACGCAGTCAAATCCTATATCGTGGTTTCTTATACTGCATTCACTACCTTGTTGTCAATCAATTTCTCGGAGGAAACCTTGACAGGCGCCCAGATACACTGTACAATCTGGCAAGTAATGCAATAAGATAAAAGTAACTGTTAGCCCTAAAATAATAAAAATCGTCCTGTAAAAAAGGAGGTATTATATGACCAAAGTAGAAAAACTTGAAAGAGAAATCCAAAAACTTAGCCATGAAGAGCTTGCAAATTTTTATGAGTGGTTTCGCAAGTTCGACTCAGAGGAATGGGATCGCCAGATTGAAAAAGATGTACGAGCAGGTAAACTAGACAAGCTAGCAGAAAAATCTATCGCTAACCACCGAGCAGGAAGGAGCAAAAAACTTTGAAGCACTTCGCTTCACCTGACTTTTGGACCTGCTATCAAAATCTCCCAGCGCTTATTCAAGAACTCGCAGATAAAAATTTTAGGCTTCTGAAAGCTAATCCACGCCATCCATCATTACATTTCAAAAAGATAGGCCGATACCGGTCTGTTCGAGTTGGTATTTATTATTGTGCTCTTGCAGTCGAAGTGACGGATGGACTGTTGTGGTTCTGGATAGGTAGTCACTCAGACTACGATAAAATCTTGGGCTAACAACTTGCTGCAGCCGACCCGGCTTCGCCGGGCGGCTGAGTTCGGACGTTAGATGGAATATGATTAACCAAAGAAGAGGACAAGATTATGGGTATTACTTATGTTGAAGGCCAGGTGAGAGGGGTATCGGGTAAACAGAAAAATGTGAGATTTCTTGTAGACAGTGGAGCAACCTACTCACTTCTGCCCAAAGCTGTGTGGAAAGCAATTGGATTGAAGCCTAAGCGGAAGTTATCTTTCACTCTTACTGATGGTACCACAGTTGAGAGATCGGTTTCAGAAGCTTTTGTTATCTTCCCACAAGGAGAGGCTCACACACCAGTGATTTTGGGTGAAAAGAATGACGAAGCATTGTTAGGTGTAGTCACCTTAGAAATTCTGGGTCTTGTATTTAATCCTTTTGATCGTACTCTTAATCCTATGCGTATGTTGTTGTGCTGATACAAAAGGAAATAACCATGAAAAGGAATCTGATGCCTAACATCCGGCCCGAGAAGGACGCTCGCAAAGCTCGCGCCTCTCAGCTGGGGCGTTAGCCAACATTGAATAGGAGGTGAACAGATGGAATTCACTTTGACAGATTATATTAATTGTGCTCTGGAGTGTGCTGAGTATGATAAACTTGAGGATGGCTCTTTTGTAGGGCGAATACCAAAATGTAAAGGGGTAATTACCTTTGCAAAATCCTTGCGAGAATGCGAGAATGAATTACGCTCGACTTTAGAAGACTGGATTCTTGTAGGACTTAAGTTGGGACATCGTCTTCCAGTAATTAATGGAATAAGTCTTAACCGGAGACCTCGTCGTGAGCCAATGGTCACCATGTAAGCGGAGAGCGGGTCAGAGGAACCTCCAGATTCAGGAAAATCTCCCGGCAATCCTTACCCCGCACTCCGGACACCTGCCATCATTAAGGCGGTTCTCAACAATTGAAAATACCGACCTCTTTATCAAAAGCTCCTTACACTGATAGCAATAGGTATTTTCTCCCGGATGTCCGGGGACATTGCCAAGATAAACATAGCGGAGCCCCTGCTCA
>JAUWWP010000469.1 GCA_030616835.1 Deltaproteobacteria bacterium
CCGGATTTTTAATTAGCACCATTTTATCGCCCCCAAGCAAAGGCGCTGCAGCAATGGAATTAACGATCTCCTCCATCGACGCTATCTCAGCATCAATAACCTCAAAGTTTAAATTCCCCATACCTGGAGAAACAAGCTTGCCCTTAAGCCTTCTTATCTCCTCATCGAGGAGGAAATCCTCATTGCCGTAAAAAAGATAAATTGATCTTGAAGTGTTCATTTTTTAAAACCCAAACCACGTCTCTCCTGTTCTATTATTGTAGCCGGACCGTGGCCAGGAAAAACCTTTACATTGTGAGGAAGAGACAAAAGTCTTTTTACCGACCGACTGAGTTCTGCAGAATCTCCGCCAGGAAGATCGGTTCTGCCAACACCATCACAGAAAAGAGTATCCCCTGAAAATAATATCGATTCGGTATCCGAATACAAACAAATACTTCCTTTTGAATGGCCCGGGGTATGAAAGACCTTCAAAGAGCATTTGCCAAATTTTATTACATCCCCATCCTTGAGCTTCTGGTCAACCTGGGTTGCGGAAAACATAAACCCCCGCAGGGTTAAAATTTTCGACTCCAAAATAGGTGCATCATTTTCGTGAATCGCAACTTTTCCTTCAATGGCTTTGCGAATCTCTTCAGCGACCCCAAAATGGTCTGGATGTCCGTGGGTGAGCACAACTAAGCCGGGCTTAATTCCTTTGCTGCCAATCCTTCCAAGAATTTTAGGGGCGTTTGCACCAGGATCAATAATCACAGCTTCTTTTGTCCCGGGGTCATAAGCGATATAGCAGTTGGTCTCAAGCTCTCCAACAACAACGGTTTCGATATTCATTAAGTAGATTCTCCAGAAAACCCTATCGTGAGGACTTTTCAATTTCAGCCGGCGGTCAGGATTGAACTGACGACCTGCTGTTTACGAAACAGCTGCTCTACCACTGAGCTACGCCGGCGCAATAGCAAGCCGTCGGTCAGATTTGAACTGACGACCTGAGGTTTACAAAACCCCTGCTCTTCCACTGAGCTACGACGGCACTCCAATAAAAAACGGGCCCGAAGGGATTCGAACCCTCGATCTCCTGCGTGACAGGCAGGCGTGTTAAACCGGGCTACACCACGGGCCCATTTGACCCGCCCGGGACTCGAACCCAGCACCACCTGCTTAAAAGGCAGGTGCTCTAACCTGATGAGCTAGCGGGTCATAACGCCTTCGGCGGAAAATTGGTGAGGGGCGGAATCGAACCGCCGACACATAGCTTTTCAGGCTACTGCTCTACCAACTGAGCTACCCCACCTGGACTAAATTTACTAATAAACCTAAAAACAGATTAGGAACCAATCAGCAATTGCTTTACTATTCTTGTCCGCCGAAGCCCCGAGCTTGCCTGCCCGCATTGCTACGCAAAGCGTAGCAGGCGGGTCGAGGGGCGAAGGCGGAAGCTACCCCACCCTACAAGTTATTAAATTATTACTTTATTAATTATTATTTATTACTTATTCTGAAATTACTCGGTGATTATAACAAAATGAATGGGCTTGTTCAAGAATGGATTGATCGATTCCTAATTCGATGATCGCTTACTGAAAAAGCAATCAAACCAACTCTGTGGGATATTGCTCATTCGGGTCATATGGAGATAAAGCATCGATGGCGGTTTGTATGGCGTGCCAACGAGCTTCATTCTAGCTTCTTCCGGCGTTTTATCCCCTTTTTTATTATTGCATCTCACACAAGAGACCACCGTATTCCGCCAGGTATCCCCACCACCCTTTGATTTAGGAACGATATGGTCTATTGTTAAATTTCCATTTTTACCGCAGTACTGACAAGTATAATTATCCCTCAAAAAGACATTCTTCCTTGTCAAAACTATCCCGTTATAAGGAATTGGAACATAATTCCTCAATCTGATAACTATAGGCAAAATATATTTTTCGTTGATTAATCTGCCACTCGCTTCAATGCTTTCCGCCTTTTCTTTGAACAGTAGCGACATCGCTCTTCTCCAGCTACATATATTTATTGGAGCGAAGGTCGCATTTAAAACTAATACCTTTGATATCCCTTGCCGATCATTCAGATCAGAATCCATATAACTCACCTTTGGGGGATTATATCAAAAATGACAAACCAGGACAAGAAATTATTCCTAAACTATGATAAAATTGCTTCTGCTGAGGGGAATGAGTTTTGGGAGGAGGGATGGCCGAGTGGTTGAAGGCGCTGGTCTTGAAAACCAGTATACGTCTTTGGCGTATCGGGGGTTCGAATCCCTCTCCCTCCGTATTTTATATATAATTTAAAGGGGTGAAAAAATGAAAAACTTGACAACCTTGATACTGATAACCGTTTTAACTTTAACATTGGGAGGGGGCGTCTTTGCCGAACAAATATATACAGGACTCATTGTGGATGCCAGGGAACTTGGAGTAGAGCCTGGAAAGAGTCCAAAGATATATGACGAAAATGGAATAGAAATTTACGGAACTGTGAATATCGATCCGGACTTTGTTATAGAAAAAGG